>JAFPAK010000358.1 GCA_017390825.1 Clostridia bacterium | reverse complement strand
TGAGATAGGTAAAATTTTAAAGTATGTAACCCACTATGACACTTTCAAACAGAAAGTGTCAATTTTTATATAAAACGAAAATTGGGAGTACACTTCCTTACGAAGTGTCTCCGCAAGGAATGCTCTTTTTGTGCATATGAAGCTATACGAGAAAACCTGATGCTTTAGTTATGATATATCCTCACTAAAAGACTTGCTAAGCAACTATTACACATATACTAAAAAATCATTGACAACATACAATATATTGTGTAAAATTATAATGATAGACTAGTTATAAAAATCTATTTTGGTGGAAAGGAAAAGGATATTTAAATGGCAAAGAAGACCGCTCAGTACGGTAACGAAAGCATAACAGCCTTAAAGGGAGCAGATCGTGTACGAAAAAAGCCTGCTGTAATTTTCGGTTCAGACGGTCTTGAGGGCTGTCAGCATGCAGTTTTTGAGATCATTTCCAATTCAATTGACGAGGCAAGAGAGGGCTACGGTAAAAAAATCGTAGTTACAAAATATTCCGACCTTTCTATTGAGGTGCAGGATTTTGGGCGTGGTGTGCCGGTAGATTTTAACCAGAAGGAGCAACGCTACAACTGGGAGTTGCTTTTCTGCGAGCTTTATGCCGGTGGTAAGTATGATAATGAATCGGGAGATATCTATCAGTACTCGCTTGGTACAAACGGCCTTGGCCTTTGCTCAACTCAATATGCATCAGAGTATATGGATGTTGAGGTTCGGCGTGACGGATTTAAATATAATCTTCATTTTGAACACGGCGAGATAGTCGGTGAGTTGCAAAAAGAGCCGTATTCAGGTAGAGAAACCGGAACAAGAATTCGCTGGAAACCGGATAGGTTGGTATTTAAAGAAATAGATGTTCCTTTTGAATATATTGATGATATTGTCCGCCGTCAGGCAATTGTAAATGACAATATCCTTTTTGTGTTGCGTAAGCAAAACGGAGCAAAGTTTGACACTAATGAGTATATTTTCAAAAACGGTATTTCCGAACATGTTGAACAATTAGCAGGTGAGGAAGCACTGTCGGATGTTGTATTTTGGCAGGGCGAATTTTCCGAAAAAGATCCCGTTACAAAGAGCAATTATAAAATAAAGATAAATACTGCTTTAAAGTTTACTAACCGCACTCATATCAAGGAATATTATCATAATTCCAGTTGGCTTGAATACGGCGGTTCGCCCGATCAGGCGCTGACGCTTGCTTTCCGAAAGGAATTTGATCGCTATATCAAGCAACAGAATAAGTATAATAAAAATGAGAGTGCTATCACCATGCAGGATATTGAAGAATGTATGGTAATTGCCGTGTCCTCATTTTCCAATCTTGCTTCTTTCGAAAACCAAACTAAAAAAGCACTGCGTGATGATGTCATTAAAAAGGTAATGACAGACTTTTTCCGACATCAGCTTGAGGTATTTTTTATTGAAAACAAGCAAACTGCGGATAAGGTCATCGAACAAGTGCTTATTAATAAGCGTTCCCGTGAACGAAGCGAGAAAGAGCGTCTTAATATTAAGAAAACACTGCAAAGCTCTAATGACATGGCAGGAAGAGTGCCGAAATTTGTTGATTGCAGACTTCGTGATAAAGAGCAGCGTGAGTTGTTTATCGTTGAGGGCGATTCGGCGCTCGGTTCCTGTAAGCTTGCTCGTGATCCTGATTTTCAGGCAATTATGCCGATACGAGGTAAGATACTCAACTGCTTAAAGGCAGATACTGATAGAATATTCAAAAGCGAAGTTATTGTAAACCTACTCAAGGTTATGGGCTGCGGTGTTGAGATAAAGTCAAAAGCCAACAAGGACCTTTCTACTTTTGACATTAATTCATTGCGGTTTAACAAGATAATCATTTGTACCGATGCGGATGTTGACGGATTTCATATCCGCTCCGAGGTACTGACTATGATATATACTCTAACCCCCACGCTTATAAAAGAGGGCTATGTATATATTGCGGAAACTCCGCTGTTTGAGATAACTACCAAGGACAAGACCTATTATGCTTATGATGAACGTGAGAAAAACGAGATTCTCGGTATGATAGGTGATAAGAAATACACATTGCAGCGTTCAAAGGGTCTTGGTGAAAATCAGCCTGATATGATGAATCTTACAACAATGAACCCTGCAACAAGAAGACTTATCAAGGTAACACCTGAGGGTGTTGAGGAAACCGCCCGTATGTTTGAGGTGCTGCTTGGTGATGACATTGACGGCAGAAAGCAGTTTATCGCTGAGAGCGGACATCTGTATCTTGATTCAGTAGATTTAAGCTAAGGAGGGGAGTAAAATGGCTAAAAAGAAAACACCTAGAGCGGTGAAATCCGTACTTACTCCCGAAGAAGCGGGAGCATATATCGCAGGTGCTGGTAAGGTACTGGAACAACCGATAACCGAGACACTCGAAACGAACTTTATGCCGTATGCAATGAGTGTTATCGTGTCACGTGCGATCCCTGAGATTGATGGCTTTAAGCCATCACACCGAAAATTGCTCTATACTATGTATACTATGGGGCTGCTTAAAGGACCCAGAATCAAATCTGCAAACATAGCAGGACAGACAATGCAGCTCAACCCGCACGGCGATGCTGCGATCTACGATACTATGGTGCGTCTTTCACGAGGATATGAAGCACTGCTACATCCGTATGTTGATTCAAAGGGAAACTTCGGTAAGGCATATTCAAGAGATATGCAGTGTGCTGCATCCCGTTATACCGAAGCGAAGCTTGAAAGCTTTGCAGCAGAGCTGTTCCGTGATATTGATAAAGATACGGTCGACTTTGTTGATAACTATGATGCAACCAAAAAGGAACCGACACTTTTCCCTGTTTGCTTTCCGACCGTGTTGCTCAATGCCAATACCGGTATTGCGGTAGGTATGGCAAGCTCTATCTGTCCTTTCAACCTGCGTGAGATATGTGAAACTACCATTGCTTTTATTCACGATGAAAACTGCAATATTTCCGATACTTTGACTGCACCTGATTTTCCCGGTGGCGGCAGCCTTGTGTATGATCGTGAGGAACTTGAAAAGATCTATAAGACAGGTCGTGGCGGATTTAAGGTGCGTGCAAACTATACCTATGACAAGTCTCAGAACTGTATAGATATCAAGGAGATACCTCCCACTACTACTTGTGAGGCTATAATCGAAAAGATAATTGATCTTTCAAAGGCAAAGAAGATAACTGAGATTACTGATGTGCGTGATGAAACAGGTATCAACGGTCTGAAAATAACGATTGATTTAAAACGAGGTGTCGATCCCGATAAGCTGATGCAAAAGCTGTATAAGATGACAACTTTGCAGGATACTTTCTCTTGCAATTTCAACATTCTTATTGCAGGCTCACCGAAGGTAATGGGAATTGCCGAGATACTTTCCGAGTGGCTGGCGTTCCGCACCGAGTGTATCAGAAGACGTGTGTATTTCGATCTTACAAAGGCAAAGGAAAGGCTGCATCTGCTCAAAGGTTTGGAAAAGATACTTCTTGATATAGACAAGGCTATACGCATTGTCCGTGAGACTGAGGAGGAGGACGAGGTAGTTCCGAACCTCATGATCGGATTTTCTATTGATAAGATCCAAGCAGAGTATGTTGCGGAGATAAAGCTGCGTCATCTCAACCGTGAGTATATTTTAAAGCGTACCGAGGACATCCGTTCGCTTGAAGAACAGATCACAGAGCATGAGAGCATACTCAGCAGCAAGTCGAAGGTGAAAAAAATAATCATCAACGAGCTTAATGAAATCGCTAAAAAGCATGGTCAAGACAGAAAAACACAGCTTGTATTCCCGTCCGATGAGCCGGAGATCGAGGTGAAAGCAGAAATTCCGTCATATCCTGTTACCTACTTCTTCACAAAAGAGGGATATTTCAAAAAGATCACACCGCTTTCCCTGCGTATGGGCGGCGAGCATAAGCTTAAGGATGGCGATATGCTTACTCAAAGCATTGAGGCGGATAACACATCGCATCTTTTGTTTTTCTCAAATGCATCGCAGGTATATAAATCCCGTGGCAGTGATTTTGATGATACCAAAGCAAGCGTGCTCGGTGACTATGTAGCGTCGAAGCTGGAGTTTGATAAGGAAGAAAGTGCCGTATATATGGCAGTTACCGACGATTATTCAGGCTACATGATATTTGTGTTTGAAAACGGCAAGGTTGCGAAGGTTGATATGAAAGCATATGAAACCAAGACCAACCGTAAAAAGCTTATCGGTGCATATAGTGATAAATCTCCGCTTGTCGCAGCTTTATACATCAAAGAGGATGCTGAAATACTTGTCAGTGCCTCGAATGGCAGAAGATTGCTTGTGTCAACAGCTGCAATAGCTGCAAAGAGCACTAAAAATACACAGGGTGTCAATGTAATGTCACTTAAAAAAGGTCATAGGGTCATATCCTGTGAGACTTATACAGAGGGTATGTTAAGTGTACCTCACCGATACAGAACACGCTCACTTCCTGCGGCTGGCAAGCTACCCGCAGCGGAGGAAGCAGGCGAGCAACTGTCGTTTTAAATAAAAATAGGACTGCCGATAATTACGGCAGTCCCGACAAAACAAGATTGCAAACGCATTAATTAATCGTTTTGTCATAGCTATTATGTGAACATAAAAATATTTTATTCAACTTTTAAAAAAATACTTGTAATTTTATTAAAAGTATGTTATCATAACAATTACGATTAATAAATTACTATCCGGAGGATGAATATAATGACAGTTTTTGATTACATTATAGGCGCATTGCTTATTATTGTTTCATTGGTAATCGTTGCAGTCGTTTTGCTCCAGGAAGGAAGAAGAAAAGGCTTATCCGGTGCTATCGCAGGCGGTGCGGAAACCTTCCTTTCAAAAGGAAAGGCAAAGGCTGCTGAAGCAGTATTTGCAAGATGGACAAAGTGGATCGCTGTTTTGTTCTTTGTTCTTGTAATTGCAGCAAATGCGGTTGCTATTATTCTTGGTTAATTAAGATTTGTTAAAAGAGGACAACTTTTAAGAGTTGTCCTCTTTTTTCTATTTCTCAATATATTTTCTTAGTGCCTTTGCAAAGCATTTTCCGAGCGTTACTGCTTTTTGCTGACTGAAAATGTTGTCCTCCCGTCCGAAATATGCCGTTTCAAGCGTGAAAGATAGCGCTGCACCATTTTTTCTCATATAAGACGCATAATTTGGATTGTCAGACCTATTCCATTCTGTGTCTGGCGCTATATTATCGTTGCCGTCGTATTTCAGCGCATCATTGGTGAGTTGGGATATCAGCAGATCGGAAAATTTGGTTATTTCATTTTTCATATTCGGTTGTTCGACTATAAATACTGCATCATTTCTTCCGCCACAATGCCAGGGCGAATGAAAATCAAAGCCGAGATATACACCGTTTTCCTTAACAAAGCTTTGTATGCACTTTGTACTTTTGTATATAGGAATGTCACAATAATCACGGTTGTGGTCATGCGGAAAACGGCTTTTGCCCTGATCACCGCAGACCACTCCGTCGTAGTCAACAAACGGTACGCAAAATACACTTACATCATTAGGCAATGATCTGTTAAGCCCACACAATATACCTTCGAGTACATAGTTGCCGGTCGCCTCGCAGGCATGATGACGAGAGGTGAGAATGACATTTCGTTTACCGTTTCCCAATTTAACATACGGCACATTATTGCCTTTTTCGGAAGTGCAAAGCGTTTTAACTTCAATACCGTTGTCACTTGCAAAGCTGTAAAAACGGTCGGGAAGATACATCATATTATGAGCAAAGTACACCTTGTTTTCATTTTCTTTAAAGGTGTAGGTGAAGCTGTTGTCATCATTACGGCAGCCGAGCCAATGCCAATTAACTAAATCATAGCTTACAGCAGGACCGTAATAGCCGATCATGTTATGATGTTGAAAGTCAAAACGAAGTGTTTTGCCGGCCGCTCCCTCGCAGCAAAAAGACCAATAAAACCACCGCTCTTTGGTGTCACGCAGTTCGTTGTCGAGGGTTACGGTATCGCCGTAAATACTGCAGAGCTTTATATTTCCTCCGGTATGAGCGCCTGAAATTATCATTCATCTTACCTCCGTGTTTTGTTTTCGGTATTCTCTCGGTGATATTCCGAATTTTTTTGTAAATGTACTTGAGAAATAGTTGCCGTCGCAAAAACCGAGATCCTGTGAGATACGGGTTATACTCAGCGACGTAGTACGAAGCAGCATTGCGCCTTGGTCAAGCCGGATATCGTTTATCATTTGCCCAATGGTGATGCCGCAGCGTGCTTTGAAAATGTGTCGTATATATGACTCCGAATAACAAAGTGTATTTGCGATTTCGGTCACGGTAACAGGCGACATATAATTATCATAAATAAATTGCAGTATCCTGCGGTAAATGCGCTCGGTAACATCGGAGATGTCGGTGTTTTTAAGACAAGCCTTATAAAGCTCACAAAACATATACTCAAGCGGTTTTATCATACTTAGCACTGTATTCATATCGGGCACATTTTCGTTCAGATCATCATACAATACAGAAATCTCTTCGCCGTATTTTTTGATAAGCCTTTTTCGCAGGTATTCCGATTGCGGCAACTTTCCCTTGTAGCCCGAGATATTAATGCACACAACGGTGTGTGACTCTATCTTGATAGGAATCACAAATTCCTCAATCCCTGCATAGCAGCAAGAATAATATGGTTTATCCGGTTTGCTTCTTTGTAAATTGGATTTGTTTTTGATACACTTATCGCATTTGCGTTTAAGGTATGAACACACCGAAGGCAGATGTATCTCGTAAGCATAAAGTGTGGTGAGATACGGCGAGAATACCTTATCGAAGCAGCTTAAAGTGACTGAATAATTGCATGAACGCAAGAAGTCAATATAATCGGTGATATCTGCCATTACATTTCTTGACATAAATTGATTCCTTAATACAACCGAATTTCAAAGAAAAACGCCCAAATTTTCAATGTTTTCTTTGTATTATTAGTATATACTGAACTCATAATAAAGTCAAGGGAGAATATTTATGAATACATATACTGAAAATGCAAAAAAATTGCCCGTAAGCTATGAGGTCGACGTACTTGTATGCGGAGGCGGCCCTGCCGGTATAGGCGCTGCCATTCGTGCCGGCAGAATGGGTGCTGACACAATGGTAGTCGAAACACAGGACTGTTTAGGAGGTGTTGCAACTGCAGGTATGATGTCGCATTGGGGCGGACGCTCATCGAGTAAGATAATGCTTGAGATATTTGATCGTTCTTACGAAAAGGCAAAAACCTTTGGTTGGGTAGACGATAATTGCAGTGGCATAAATGCTATTCACCATGAAGCACAGAAGATAGTTCTTGATGAAATGTGCCGAGAGGCAGGGGTTAATATTCTTTATTATACGATGGTATGTGATGCTATCGTTGAAGATGGATGTATTATCGGCGTTATTATTCAGAACAAGTCGGGCAGAAGTGTGATAAAAGCCAAATGTGTCATTGATGCTACCGGTGACGGCGATGTAGCGGCATCATCAGGCGTGCCGTATTTTAAAGGCAGAGAGACAGACGGTAAAATGCAACCTTGTACTCTGATGTTCAAGGTGGGCGGTGTTGATTACAGCCGTGCAAAATTCCCCGGCTCATTTGAAACGCTGGTTCCTACTGAAAAGGGCGAACTTCAAGCTCTTGCAAAGGAATTGCTACCGTTTCCGGCAGGTCATGTGCTTTTGTACCGTCAGCCAACACCGGGTACGGTCTGCTGTAATATGACTAATATGATAGATATAGACGGAACAAAGGCAGAGGAGCTCACAAGAGGGCTTACTGTTTGCCGCTCGCAGATCGAACCTATCGTTAAATTTCTTAAAGAGTTTGTTCCGGGATATGAGGATTGTTGGCTTATGAGCGCAGGCTCATTGCTTGGTATCCGTGAGACCCGTCATTTTGAAGGCGTGGAAACCCTCACTCCTGATGATATATTAGAGGCAAGAATTTATGATAATTGGGTAGTTCGCCGTGCGTTTTTTAATTTCGATGTACATAATATGTCAGGCGCAAGCCTTGATGCAACAGGCGTTCAGAAAGAATGGAAGCAGCCGGATGATTATTCAATTCCGTACGGATGTCTGCTTCCTGTAAATATTGAAGGGCTTTTGCTTTCGGGAAGAAATATTTCGGGCAGTCATCTTGCTCATTCAAACTTCCGCATTATGTCTGTTTGCATTGCACTCGGTGAAGCAGCGGGCGTTGCCGCAGCACTTGCTGTAAAGGAAGGAAAAAAACTTCGTGATGTAGATGTTAAAAAGATACAAGAGATAGTTGGCGAATAAAAAACCCCGACTTTGCAAAAGCAAAGTCGGGATTCTAATAAATAATTTTAATAGCGTGGTGACCAAGAGTCAGTTGTTGTCTGTGCCACAGTCTCGTCAATATCAGGATCTTCTGTGCTTGCGCTGATAACGTCGATCACATTGAAAATGCCGATTTCAGCAGTAGGCTCAAGATAAGCTTTTTTCATGACATTCATCCTCACAATAATTAATGTATATGTTGATTATATATTATAATTTTTGAAAAGTCAATATAAAAATCGAAGTATTACCACTATTTAAATTAAAGCTGCGTATTTAATTTGAAAAAAACACTTGACACGAAGAATGATATGTGGTAAAATAACCGCAACAACAAAGAAGAACTGTCCCGGTTCTCACCTTGTAGCTACGCTTAACAAGGTTATATGAGTCCGATTTTATTATATCGGTTTGTTCCGGGCGGAGTTTTTCCGTCCTTTTTTTGTTGTATAAATTTTGGAGGTGTTCAGCATTAGCAAACAAGACCATTCCATCAATGAGGAAATTCAGGACAAAGAGGTAAGACTGATAGGAGCAGACGGCTCACAGCTCGGTATAGTATCGATTGCAGAGGCACTCCGTCAGGCAACAGCAGCAAATCTCGATCTGGTCAAGATCGCACCTAACGCACAGCCGCCCGTATGCAAGATAATGGATTACGGTAAGTTCAGATTTGAGCAAGCAAAGCGTGAGAAGGAAGCGAGAAAGAGCCAGAAAACTATCGAAACCAAGGAGATCAGACTTGGTCTTAATATCGATATTCATGATTTCAACACAAAGGTCAATCACGCCGCCCGTTTTATCAAGGGTGGGGATAAGGTTAAGGTATCTATCCGTTTCCGCGGTCGTGAGTTAGGCCATCCTGAGATCGGCACCGAAACCATGGCACGCTTTGCAGAAGCTTGCACAGAATTTGCTTCGGTAGAAAAGCCGGCTAAGATGGAAGGGCGCAATATGCTTATGTTCCTGGCGCCGAAAAAGAACTAAAATTTTTACTTTGGAGGGTACAATAATGCCTAAGATTAAGACACATTCAGGTGCAAAAAAACGCTTTAATCTTACCAAGAACGGCAAGGTAAAACGTGCGCATGCGTTCAAATCGCACATTCTCAACAAGAAATCAACAAAGAGAAAGAGAAATCTTCGTAAGACCGCTATGGCTGATAAGACAAACACAGCAGCAATCAAGCGTCTTATTCCTTATAAATAAGGAAAACATTTTAAATTTATCGCTGTGTTAGAAAGGAAAGATTAAAATGGCACGAGTTAAGGGCGCTATGATGACGCGCAAAAGAAGAAATAAGGTATTAAAGCTTGCTAAGGGCTATTTCGGTTCAAAGCATAAGCTCTTTAAAACTGCAAAAAATCAGGTAATGAAGTCAGGTCAGTATGCATATATTGGCCGTAAGCAGAAGAAGAGAGATTTCAGAAGACTCTGGATCACAAGAATTTCGGCTGCTGCTAAAATGAACGGAATGAACTATTCTACATTTATGAACGGTCTTAAGAAAGCCGGCATCACAATGAACCGTAAAATGCTCGCAGAGCTTGCGGTTAACGATGCAGCTGCTTTTACTGCAATCGCTGAACAGGCTGCAGCAGCACTGTCTAAATAATTAAGCGGCGTACCCGGATACACTTATTCAGTTCCGGGTGCGTTTTGTTCTTATTAAAAAAGGAACGGCGGACATATGAACAACGAAATACTCAGCAAATCTAATCCGCGTGTCAAATTCATAAAAAGGCTGCTCACCTCGTCAAAACAAAGGCAGGAGAGTGGTCTGTTTGCCGTTGAAGGAGTGCGGTTGTGCTACGATATCGTCAGAAGCGGTATAAAAGCACGTGAGCTGTATTATACGGATTCAGCATACAAAAAAAGCTCCGTTCTTGTTGATGAACTCAAAAGCTCTGCAGATGAAAGCTTTGTTGTAGGCGATGAGGCATTTTGTAAAATGACGGATACAGTAACACCGCAGGGCGTTTTGTGTGTGCTTGATATGCCGAAAACAAAGTTAAAAATAGAAGAAGGCGGAAAATATATCGTACTTTGCGATGTTCAGGATCCGTCTAATTTGGGTGCAGTTGCAAGAACTGCGGAGGCTTTCGCAGTTAGTGGCATCATAGTTTGTGGCGGTTGTGATATTTACAATTCAAAGGCGCTGCGTGCTTCAATGGGTGCATTTTTCAGAATTCCCACTGCCGTTATGAATGTTGATGATATGCTCAATGCCTTTAAGGATAAATATATAACTACTTATGCTTCAACACCGGACAGTAATGCCGTAAGTATTGCAGAGTGCGATTTTTCATCGGGTTGTGCAATGCTTGTGGGTAATGAGGCAAACGGGCTTAAAAAAGAGATCATCAGCGCTTGTGATAAAGCTGTCACTATACCAATGTCAGGCAGGGCAGAGTCACTCAATGCGTCTGTTGCAGCATCTATACTGATGTACGAAATGGTGAAGCAAAGATGAGTATAAAGTCCGACTGGATAATGCTGCAAACCGCTTTGGATTTCGGAAGCAGGTTGCCGAAAGAAATAATTGAACGCTACGGCAGCGCATCGGCATTTCTTAAAGCCGGTGAATCGGATTGGCGAAGAAGCGGACTGTTTTCATTAAAAACACTAAAAAAGCTATGTGAGCCTGACCATAGGGCAGTAGAGAAAATAATTTCTGATTGTGAGCGCTGCGGTTATGATATCATCACTATTGAAGATGAGACTTATCCCGAACGACTGCTCAATATCAGTAATCCTCCTGCGGTAATTTACTGTGAGGGCAATATTTCGGTGCTGTCAAGAGGACTTTGTGTTACAGCTGTCGGTACAAGAAAGAGCCTACGAAGCAGTGAGGCGGTAGCGGAGTCTATATCATATCGTCTGGCTGAAGCCGGCGCCACAATAATCAGCGGCGGTGCCAAGGGTATTGATATAAGCTGTACTAAAGGCACATTGGCGGCGAATGCTCCATCTGCTATCGTTTTGGGGTGCGGACTTGGTTATCCGTATCTTTTGGAGTATTTTGAATTGCGGCAGAAGGTTGCTAAAAACGGAGTGATCATAAGCGAATTTCCGCCATCCTTTGCGGGCAGAAAGTGGACATTCCCTTTAAGAAACCGGCTCATGAGTGCATTGAGTGATGCGGTACTGCTTGTTGAGTCACCGCTGGTAAGCGGAGCCAACATTACCGTTGAAGCGGCACTTGAACAGGGCAAGGATGTATTTGTTATACCCGGTGATATCGTGTCCGACCGATTTGCAGGTAATACAAAATTTTTGCAAGACGGTGCATATCCTGTTTTTACAGCAATGGATATTCTGTCACAGTACACAGATGTATACGGTAACACGCTCAATGTAAAAAATGCGGCTATGCCGATTGCGGAGGATGCAAGATTTAAAGCGCTTATGCTTGAAAATGCAAAGCCGGAAGAAGCTCCGGTCAAAATCACTCCGATAGTAAAGTCAAAGACTAAAAAAACACATCAGGTAAAGCGCGAACTTCCGTCATATGCAGACGATAATATGCGTAAGGTTTACAGTTGCTTTACAAATGAAGAAGTAAATACGGATATACTTATTGAGAAGAGCTGTCTTGATGTAGCGGATGTAATCGCAGCAATAACAGAGCTTGAAATTGAAGGGTATATTACCTCGCTTCCGGGCGAAAGATACATTTTGCAATAGATGAAAGGAAGAATTTAATATATATGTCTAAACTCGTGATTTTGGAGTCACCCTCCAAGGCAAAAACGGTTAAAAAATATCTTGGTCAAGGCTATGAGGTCGTTGCATCGATGGGGCATATCCGTGATCTGCCCAAAAGCAAGATAGCTATAGATATTGAAAACGGCTTTACCCCGAAATATGTTGAAATGCCGGATAAAAAGGAGATCATTGCAGATCTTAGAAAAAAGGCAAAAAGCAGCGAATATGTATATCTTGCAGCCGACCCTGATAGAGAAGGTGAGGCTATCTCATGGCATCTTCAGCATATACTTGGTCTTTCGGAGGACAAGTACAGCCGTGTTACTTTTAATGAGATCACAAAGAATGCGGTGCTTGCAGGTATGGAGTCACCACGTAAGATAGATATGGATCTTGTAGATGCACAGCAGGCACGCCGCGTGCTTGATCGTATAGTCGGTTATAAGATAAGTCCGTTTTTGTGGAAAAAGGTAAAAAGAGGGCTTTCAGCGGGTCGTGTTCAGTCGGTTGCAGTAAGGATCATCATTGACCGTGAAAACGAGATACGCGCTTTTGTTCCGGAAGAATATTGGACAATAACTGCACAGCTTGCAAAGGAAAAATCAAAGTTTGAAGCACATTTCTACGGCACTGCCGACGGCAAAAAGACTGCTGTTACAAATGAGCAGCAAGCAACACAGATAGTTTCGGCACTTGACAATGCAGCTTATGTTGTAAGCAATGTAAAAAAAGGAACAAGGAAAAAGCAGCCATCCCCTCCATTCACAACATCTACAATGCAGCAGGAGGCTTCCAGAAAGCTGAACTTCAATGCACAAAAGACAATGCGTGTAGCGCAGGGACTTTATGAGGGCGTTGAGCTTCAGGGTCAGGGTGCGACCGGTCTTATCAAATATATGCGTACAGATTCACTTCGTATTTCAGAGGAAGCGAGAAAGGCAGGCTGTGATTACATCCGTTCTGCATACGGTGATAAGTATCTGCCCGAAAAGCAAAGATATTATAAGAAAAAGAGCCAGACACAGGATGCACACGAAGCTATTCGTCCGACCGATCCAATGCTCACTCCTGATATGGCAAGACCGTCGCTCACAAATGACCAATATAAGCTATACAAGCTTATCTGGGAGCGCTTTATAGCAAGCCTTATGGAGTGCTGTACACAGAATACAGTAAATGTTGATATTACTGCTGCTGATTATATGTTCAAGGCGAGTGGATATACCGTTAAGTTCGATGGTTATACCGCACTTTATGAAGAAGGCAAGGACGAGGAGCAGGAGGCTGCAAAAGCATTGCCTGCACTATCTGTCGGCGATGAGCTGAAGCTAAAAAAACTCACGCCTGATCAGCATTTCACACAGCCTCCGGCAAGATATACCGAGGCAACACTTATCAAAGCGCTTGAAGAAAACGGCATCGGTCGTCCTTCAACCTATGCAGCAACGATTTCAACTATAACCTCCCGTGAATATATCGAGCGTGAGAAAAAATCATTAAAGCCTACACCACTTGGTGAAACTATTGATACGCTTATGCGTGAGATGTTCCCCGATATCGTTGATATCAAGTTTACTGCAAAGATAGAAAAAGAGCTTGATGAGATCGAAGAGGGCAAGATAGGCTGGGTCAAGGTGCTTGACAAGTTCTATGGTGGATTTGATAAAACTTTGAAGACTGCTGAGCAAAAGATGGATGGCACAAGAGTTAAGGTGCCGGAGACCGAGAGCGATGTCGTATGCGAAAAATGCGGAAAAACAATGGTTATTCGTTCAGGCAGATTCGGTAAGTTCCTTGCTTGTCCCGGATTCCCTGAATGTAAGAATACAAAGCCTATCGTTACCGAAACTCCCGGTCTTTGCCCGAAGTGTTCATCTAAGATACTTCTGCGCAAATCATCAAAGGGCAATAAGTACTTCGCCTGCGAAAAGGGTAAAGAGTGCGGCTTTATGACATGGGATACTCCTACTGATAAGACCTGTCCCGATTGCGGTAAAACTCTATTTAAACGCAGGGGTGGTATCACACTTTGTCTTGATGAAAAGTGTGGATATCAGAAGCAATCGACAAGAAGATCCAAAGCGAAAGAGAACAAGAGCGATGAATAAGGTCACGGTTATCGGAGCAGGACTTGCCGGCTGTGAAGCGGCATATGCACTTGCCAATGAAGGCATCAAAGTGTGTCTTTGCGAGCAAAAGCCTAATAGGCGGTCTGCTGCTCATCATACTGATCTTTTTGCAGAGCTTGTTTGCTCAAATTCCTTGAAGGCAGACAGAATATCGTCAGCAGGAGGGTTGCTTAAATCGGAAATGCGCCGTTTTGGCTCGCTTTGTCTTGAATCGGCGGATTTAAATCGTGTTCCTGCAGGCGGCGCACTTGCAGTTGAGCGATACGGCTTTGCAGAATATATAACAGAAAAGATAAAATCGCATAAAAATATCGAAATAGCTTACGGTGAGATCACACAGATACCGAAGGAAGGTACTGTTATTATCGCAAGCGGTCCGCTTACCTCTGATGCGCTGTTTGAAAGCATCAGAAGAATATGCGGAGACTCACTTTCATTTTACGATGCTGCAGCACCGATAGTTACAGCTGAAAGTCTTGATAAGGATGAGTGCTTTTCGCAGTCGCGTTATGAGCGCGGGAATGAGGATGACTATATTAACTGTCCGCTTAATAAAGAGCAGTATGAAGCATTTTATTCGCAACTTGTCAATGCTGAACGTGTTATAGTAAAAGAGTTTGAAAAAGGTGCAGTATATGAAGGCTGTATGCCTATCGAGGTGCTGGCTTCCCGCGGTGCGGATACAATGCGTTTCGGCCCGATGAAGCCTGTGGGATTGCGTGACCCGAAAACAGGGCACAGACCGTGGGCGGTTGTTCAACTGCGTAAGGAAAATAAAGAGGGCACCATGTATAACCTAGTCGGATTTCAGACAAATCTCAAATTCGGCGAGCAAAAAAGAGTATTTTCTATGATACCTGCGTTAAAAAATGCGGAATTCGTGCGCTACGGTGTTATGCACCGAAACACATTTATCAATTCACCGAAGCTGCTTGACGGTACGTTTTCCTTAAAGAGCGACCGAAGAATTCTCTTTGCAGGTCAGATAACCGGTGTTGAGGGATATATGGAATCGGCAATGTCCGGTATAGTTGCTGCCAATACCGTTATAAGACGTTTTGCAGGCAAAGAAGAAATGGTATTACCGCCTGAAACTATGATCGGTGCACTCTGCCGCTATATCAGCGATGAGTATATAACGGATTTTCAGCCAATGGGCGCTTCTTTCGGTTTGCTGCCTATGGCGGAAATTAAAATAAGAGATAAAAAAGAAAGATATGAATATCTTGCAAAACGCTCCCTTGCGGTATATGACCGACTTGGGATGAAGGAAAAGGAAGGGCGAATATGAAGATTATAGTTGATGCATTCGGTGGGGATAATGCTCCTCTTTCAAATGTTCAGGGTGCAGCAGATGCTGTTCGTGAGCTGGGTGCAGAGGTTATCCTTGTTGGTGATGAGGAAAAATTACAAAAATGTGCAAAGGATAACGGTATCGTACTTGACGGTATCGAGATAGTACACGCTCCCGATGTGATGGATATTCACGATGATCCGAATACAATACTCAAATCCAATAAAAATACCTCTCTTGCAGTTGCATTCACTTTGCTTAAAGAGGGCAAGGGCGATGCTGTTGTATCAGCAGGTAGCACCGGTGCTATTCTTTTTGGTGCTACATTTATTGTAAAGAGAATGAAAGGTATCAAGCGACCGGCACTTGCAACGGTAATGCCCACTACCGGCAGACCTACCTTGTTGCTTGACTGCGGTGCAAACCTTAACTGCCGCCCTGAAGTGCTTTATCAGTTCGGTGTACTTGGTTCTGTATATATGGAAAATGTAATGGGAATCAAGAATCCGTCAGTAGGTCTTCTCAATAACGGTTCAGAGGATACAAAGGGCGGTGACGTGCTGGTTGAAACATATTCACTGCTTAAAAATTCAAAGCTCAACTTTATCGGCAATATTGAAGCAAGAGATGTGCCGACCGGTGCTTGTGATGTGCTTGTTGCGGACGGTTTTGCAGGTAATATCGTATTAAAGCTTACCGAGGGTGTTGCTTCATCCTTTATGGGTATGATAAAGGATACGTTTATGAAAAATATCATCACAAAGCTCTGTGCAGCCGTATTGAAGCCAGGACTGCGTGAATTAAAGAAAAAGACCGATTATTCGGAGATAGGCGGCGCACCGCTTCTCGGAATTTCAAAGCCCGTTATCAAGGCACACGGCAGCTCCAACGCAAAGGCTATAAAGAATGCTATTCGTCAGGCAATGAGTTTTGCATCTCTTGATACAGAGAGCCTTATCGGCGGTAAAATGGCAGATGCCGAATAAGAAAGGAAATCATTTAAGATGATTGAACTCCAGAAAAGTCTTAATTATAAATTTAAGAATGATGCGTTGCTTTCTCAAGCGCTGACTCATTCTTCATATGCGAATGAGGCGAAGGACCCTAATTCGTCAAACGAGCGTCTTGAATTTTTAGGCGATTCGGTTTTGTCTATAATCGTTTCGGATTATATATATAAGAATTACTCTATTCCGGAGGGTGAGCTTACAAAGCTTCGTGCATCACTTGTATGTGAAAAAGCACTTTTTGACTTTGCAAAGCAGATAAATCTCGGTGAATTCATCAAGCTTGGCAAGGGTGAACAGGCAAGTGGCGGCGCATCCCGTCCGTCCATTCTTTCAGATGCATTTGAGGCGGTGCTTGCGGCTATGTATCTTGACGGCGGTATCGAGCCGGTGAGAGAGCTTGTGCTTCGCTTTGTCAAGGACGATCTCACTCATACTGAAAAGATCAGTTTTAAGGACTATAAAACACAGCTTCAGGAGGTAATACAGAAAAACCCCGAAGAACGTGTTGAATATGTACTTATCGACGAGTTCGGACCCGATCATGACAAGCGCTTTACAGTTAATGTAATGCTGAATTCAAATGTCATCGGAACAGGAACCGGTAAATCCAAAAAGAATGCAGAGCAAGAAGCAGCTAAAAGAGCCTTAGAATTAATGGGACTATGAGTCACGCAAACATTTCAATATTTGTACCGCATCTCGGTTGCCCGTGCCGTTGTAGCTTTTGCTCACAGCACCATATTACCGGCACTACCCATCAACCGACACAAAAGGATATCTCATCAGCGGTAAAAACAGCGGTCAAAAGCAAAAATTATGATCCGAAGACCGGCGAGATAGCGTTTTTCGGCGGCAGCTTTACTGCAATAGAAAAGAATTATATGATAAGCCTTTTATCGGCGGCAAAAAAATTTGTTGACAGCGGTGTTGTATCGGGTATACGCATTTCAACCAGACCCGATTGTATTGATGATGAGATACTTTGTGTGCTGAAAAACTACGGCGTTACGGTAATCGAACTCGGTGCACAGTCAACAAATGACGAGGTGCTGGCACAGAATAAGCGCGGTCACACTAGAAAGCATATTTTTGATGCGGCAAAAGCCGTGAAGGACGCAGGTTTTACTCTAGTTTTACAGATGATGACAGGGCTTTACGGCAGTAATGACGAAATGGATACTGAAACCGCAAGAGATTTTATAGATATGCAGCCATCGGCGGTAAGGATATATCCTACCGTGGTGCTGAAAAACACAGAGCTTGAAAAGCTGTATGCATGCGGTAAATACATTCCACCGGATGCTGCGATGGCGGCAATTCTCGGCGCAAAATTAATTATGATGTTTGAAAATGAGAACATTCCTATTATCCGCTTCGGCTTACATACGATAGATGAGGATAGCTTTGTTGCAGGTGCATGGCATCCGGCGCTTTCTCAAATGGCACTATCACAAATATATCTGAATGCTGCAATATCTGCACTCAAGAAAAGACCGGCGGGCAAATATGTGTTGTATGTGCCAACGGGTGAAACATCCAACATGATAGGTCAAAAGCGGTGCAATGTATATGCATTGCTTAAGCATGGTTATGATATAAAAGTAAAAGAAGACAGTAGTTTACATAAATTTGATGTTAAAATACAATGAAGAGGTAAATAAATGCGGCTAAAAGTAATAGAAATTCAGGGTTTTAAATCATTCCCCGATAAGACAAGACTGACATTTGAACAGGATATAACCGCAGTTATAGGTCCTAACGGAAGCGGCAAGAGTAACATTTCCGATGCTATCCGTTGGGTACTTGGCGAGCAGTCAAACAAGCAACTGCGCGGTAAATCTATGGAGGATGTCATCTTCAGCGGTACACAGCTTCGCAAGCCCTTGGGCTTTGCAGAGGTTTCAATTACCATTGATAATTCCGATCGCGGATTGAATTTTGATAATGATGATGTTACTGTTACCCGCCGTTTTTTCCGCTCGGGTGACAGCGAGTACCGTATAAACGGCAACACCGTGCGCCTTAAAGATGTACATGAGCTGTTTATGGATACCGGTCTTGGCCGTGATGGATATTCTATGATAGGTCAAGGCAGGATCGATGAGATAGTCGGCTCAAAAAGTGATGAGCGTCGTGATATTTTTGAAGAGGCGGCAGGTATTTCGCGTTACCGTTATCGCCGTGTTGAGGCAGAGCGCAAGCTTGCCCGTGCTGAAGATAATCTTGTTAGACTTCGTGATATTTTGTCTGAGCTTGAAAGCCGTGTAGGCCCTCTTAAAGAACAGTCGGAAAAGGCACAGGAATTTATCGTGATATCCGGTGAGAAAAAGCAGCTTGAAATAGGTCTATGGCTCAAAACACTTGAGCGCAGTGAGGAGTTGCTGCGTGAGCAGGATCATAAAATAACGCTTTGTAAATCACAGTATGAGGCGGTTGCCCGTGAACTTACAGAGCTTGTTGCAGAAGCAGAGATAAATACTATTGATCTTCAGAAGATCGCAGCACAAATAGACAGCATTCGCCGAGAGTGCTCTGCGGCGGAGGAGCAGTCGGCTCATCTTGGCGGCGAGATCGCAGTGCTCAAAAATACATTGCTTCATAATGCAGGCACAGTTGAGCGAATTGAGCGTGATATCGAAACTGCTTATGCAGACGATGCTACTGTTGATGCACAGATAGAAGAGCACAAAAATAATATTGAAGAGCTGAAGCTAAAGAGCAATGTAAAGGCACAGGAATTAAATGAACTTCTTGAAAAACTGAATTCGCTTTCTGATTCCACAGGCGACTATTCAAAGCAGATCGAGGAAAAAACCAAGAGCTTGAACAGTATTTTCAACAGTATTTCCGAGAATAAAGTGCTTATGGTTACTGCCGATACCACACTTTCGGAGATCGAGGCAGGGAGTAAGGATACGGATGATAACATCCGTGAACTTGAAGCAGCTTGCAAGGAAAGCGAAAATGATATTGATGAAATAAATGGTATTCTTGCTGATTGTGACAGTCAGATAGATCAGTGTCGTAATATACTTGAAGGTCACGAATTGAAGCTCAATAAGAGAAGGGCTCGACTTGAAGAAAAGAAGACGCAGATAGATAAAATAACACTCGATATCGGTGAAAATGAGCGCCGTATCAAGATATTAAAAGAGCTTGAACGCAATATGGACGGCTTTACCTTTGCGGTAAAGACTGTTTCAACTGCACATGAGAGGGGAATTTTGCGTGGAATACACGGTCCGGTGTCCCGTCTTATCAATGTGCCGTCAAAATTTGCTACCGCTATTGAAACTGCTCTTGGCGCAGCGGCACAGAACATTGTAGTATCAAGTGAGGAAGACGCCAAGCGTGCTATCACTTACCTTAAAAACAATAACGCAGGTCGTGCAACATTTTTGCCGCTTACTTCAATTAAGTCAAATCCGCTGCGTGAAAACGGAATTGAGGACAGCATTGGTTTTGTCGGTATCGCATCAGAGCTTGTAAGTTATGACAGTAAATATGAAAATATAATCAAATCACTTCTTTGCCGTACCGTTGTCAGCGAGGATATGGACAGCGCCGTTTCCACAGCACGACGCTTCGGTTATCGTGTGCGTGTCGTAACGCTTGACGGTCAGGTCGTAAATGCAGGCGGCTCGCTTACCGGCGGTTCAAATGCTAAGAATGCAGGTCTTTTGAACAGAGCGGGCAAGATTGAGGAACATAATTGCAGAATAAAGGATTTGCAAAAAGAGCTTGATAAGCTCAATGCTGAATACAAGTCGCTCTCGGAAGAAGCAGCGAGGATCAATGCAGAGTTCACCGCCGCATCAAGTGAGCTTACCGCTGCTAATGAGGATAAGGTGCGTGTGCTTGGTGAATTGAAGCTTGCAACCGAGCAGCATAAGTCATACAAAGACCGTCTTGCTCTTCACAAGGAGCAGAAGGAAAAAGCAGCGATGAGAGTTGAGCAGTTAAAGGCTGCTGCTGCTCAGTCCAAAGTTGTTATCGACGGACTTGAAAAGCAAAAGCAGGATATTGAAAATGAGATCGAGCTGCTTACCGGCAGTCGTGATAAGCTGGCAGTGCATCGTTCAGAGCTTACAGAGCAGATATCTGCTTTGCGTCTTGAGAGCATTGCCTATGAAAAGGATATTGAGGCTGAAATGCAGCAGATCGGGCAGTTGGAATTTACAAAGGAAAACCGCTCGGAACGTATTAGCGCACTTCGCAAGGAAATTGATGACATCAATTCAGAGTGCGAAGCGATCAAAACGAAGATCTCAGAGTACGAGCAGCTTAATAACGGATTTATCAGCCGTCTGTCCGGCTCGGAGGATACTATTAAAATGCTTACCCAGCGCAGAAGTGCGCTTGAGCAGGAAAGCTACAAATCAAGAACTCTTGAGCGTGAAAAATCGCAGGATAAGGAAAAACTGTCGGGCGAGCTTGCCCGCCTTACCGAGCGTAAGGATGTTATGCAGGCAGAGTATGACGGTATTCTCCATAAGCTTTATGAAGAGTACGAACTCAGCCGTCAGGCTGCTGAGGAGATAGGCATTGTTATTGAGGACGAAAAGGAAGCAACCTCCCGTCTTAACGAAATCAAGCGCCGTATCCGCTCACTCGGCAGCGTAAATGTTGCCGCTATTGATGAATACAAAGAGGTTTCCGAGCGGTATACCTATCTCAAGGAGCAGGTTGACGATATCGAGAAATCCAAGCGTGAGCTTAATAAGCTTATCGGTGAGCTTACCGAAACCATGAAGAGTATGTTTATCGACCGCTTTACCGTTATTGCAAATCATTTCACCGAGGTGTTCAAGGAGCTTTTCGGCGGAGGTACTGCACAGCTTAAGCTGACCGATCCTGAAAATGTACTTGAATCGGGCATTGAGATAATCGCACAGCCTCCCGGAAAGAGCATATCTATCATCGAACAGCTTTCCGGCGGTGAAAAAGCGCTTATTGCGGTTTCAATATACTTTGCAATTATGAAAGTAAATCCGCCTCCGTTCTGTTTGCTCGACGAGGTCGAGGCGGCACTTGATGAGGTCAATGTCGATAAGGTTGCACAGTATCTGCGCCGTATGGCAAGCAGTACACAGTTTATCGTTATCACACACCGTCGAGGCACAATGGAGGAAGCCGATGTGCTTTACGGTGTAACGATGCAGGAAAAAGGTGTATCAAAGCTGCTTTCTATTGATGTAACCGAGATCGAAAAGACAATGAAACAAAAACCTGTAAAATAAGAAAGGATAAAGCATTATGGGATTATTCAGTAAGATAAGCCAAGGGCTTAAAAAGACCCGTGACAGCCTGATGGGTGCTGTAAACAGTGTTGTATCTTCTTTCACAAAGATAGACGAGGAGCTTTTTGAGGAGCTTGAAGAAATACTAATAATGGCGGATACAGGCGTTGCTACGGCACAAAAAATATGCAACGAGCTCCGTCGCCGTGTAAAGGAGCAGCGTATAACAGATCCGTCTGTTATCAAGGATATGCTAAAAGAGGTTGTCACCGAAATTGCCGAGTGTGATAATTCTCTGCATCTCGAAACGAAGCCGTCGCTGATCCTCGTTATTGGCGTAAACGGTGTCGGTAAAACTACATCTATCGGTAAAATGGCAGCCAAATTTAAAGCTGATGGTAAATCAGTAATTTTGGGTGCAGCGGATACTTTCCGTGCTGCTGCTGCCGAGCAGCTGGGCATTTGGGCTGAACGCACCGGTGTACCAATAGTAAAGCACGGTGAGGGAAGTGATCCTGCGGCCGTTGTATTCGATACTATCGCATCTGCAAAGGCAAGAGGGAGCGATGTTATCATCTGCGATACAGCCGGCAGACTTCATAACAAGAAAAATCTTATGGATGAGTTAAGCAAGATATCCCGTGTTATCTCCCGTGAGTTGCCGGAAGCGGATGTTGAAGTTTTGCTTGTGCTTGATGCAACTACCGGTCAGAATGCGGTTAATCAGGCTAAGGAATTTAAAAATGCCGCAGGAATTACCGGTATTATTCTCACAAAGCTTGACGGTACTGCAAAGGGAGGCGTGGTTCTCTCAATAACCGACGAGCTCGGCATTCCCGTAAAGCTTATCGGTGTCGGCGAGCAGGTCGATGACCTTCAAACCTTTGCACCGGCTGATTTTGCTGCTGCACTTTTCGGCGAGGAATAAACTATGGTATTTATTACGGCAAGTAAAAATAAAAAGAAAATTGCGGAATTGAACCGCATACTTATACCGCTTGGTATTGAGGCCAAGACCGAAAACGAGCTCGGAGTTACTATCCCTGAGGTGGATGAAGATGGCGTTACTTTTGCTGAAAATGCAAAGCTCAAAGCAGTATCTGCGATGAAAGCAACAGGTCTTCCTGCTGTTGCCGATGATTCGGGACTTTGTGTTGATGCGTTAAACGGCGCTCCGGGTGTGTATTCTGCACGCTACGGCGGAGAGAATACTAATGATAAGATAAATAATAACAAACTTTTGTCAGAACTTTCAGATGTTACGGCAAATGAAAGAACGGCACGCTTTGTAAGTGCAGTTTGTGTGGCGTTTCCGAACGGTGATTTTATTGAGGCGAACGGAAGCGTAGAGGGAGTTATTGGCTTTGCACCGTCAGGCGAAGGAGGCTTTGGTTATGATCCGCTTTTCTTTGTAGGCGATAAGAGTTTTGCAGAGCTTACACCTGATGAAAAGGATGCTATAAGTCACAGAGGCAAGGCACTTCGTGCGTTGCAGGTTAAATTAGAGGAGTATATTAAGAATGCTTAACAGTAAACAAAGAGCACAATTAAAATCATTGGCAACAAACGAGCCTGCAATTTTTCAGGTAGGTAAGGGCGGTATTTCGCCTGCACTTATTAAGCAGGTAGATGATGCACTCACCGCACGTGAGCTTATCAAGCTCGGCGGTCTTGAGACTATGGAGGAGTCGCCTAAAGCCACCGCAGCAGCTATTGCCGAAGCAGTGGGCGCAGATGTAGTCCAGGTTATTGGCAGAAAGATGATATTCTATCGTGAAAACAAGGAAAACAAGAAAATATTTTTGAAAAAATGAGAAAAATAGCAATGTTCGGCGGTGCTTTCAATCCGATTCACAACGGGCATATAGAAATGGCAAACAGGATATCCGAATGTTTGCAGCTTGATCTTTTGTTGCTTGTTCCAACGGGGACATCACCGCATAAAACTACTGCTCTTGCACCGAACGAGGATAGGCTCTGTATGTGTCAAATGGCAAGTAAATATATTCGCAACTGTGTTGTAAGCGATATAGAGCTTCACCGTGCCGGCAAAAGCTATACTGCCGATACGCTGCTTGAGCTGAAAAAACAGTATAAAGATGATAGGCTTTATCTTATCTGCGGTGCGGATATGTTTTTAACGCTGGATGAGTGGTACCGTCCGGATATTATTTTTGAAAATGCTGTCATTTGCGGTATCAAGCGTGATAATACATCCGACCATCTGATGCAGGAAAAAAAGCGTCAGCTTGAAGCGATGGGCGCTGAAGTCTGTATTTTAGACATAAGCGTGCCACCGTATTCCTCAACCGTCGTGCGTGAATCGATACGAAAAGGCGAGGTTGCCGACGATATGATAAAAAGCGAGATCGAGGATTATATCAAGAAAAAAGGATTGTATTTATAATGTATCAGCAGTATATCGATATTATCAAGGAAAGACTTAAGCCCAAAAGATTTGTTCATTCAATGAATGTTGCCGATTGCGCAAGGGGACTTGCTGAAAAGTACGGTGCAGACCCGCAAAAAGCGTATTTAAGCGGACTTTTGCACGATATTTGCAAGAACGACACTGAAGAAAAACAGTTGCAAATGATACAGGAGTTTGATATAATATTAGACAATGTTCAGAGTACACAGAAAAAACTGTGGCACGCAGTACTCGGTGCTGAATATATAAAGCGTGTTGTTGGTATTGATGACAAAGAGATAATTGATGCCGTTCGTTACCATACTACTGCAAGAGCAGGTATGACATTGCTTGATAAAATACTTTATCTTGCAGATTTTATATCTGAAGAGCGTGATTTTGACGGTGTTGATGAGCTTCGTGCAGCTGCAGATGTGAGTCTTGACAATGCAATAACCGAGTGCTTACGGTTTTCTGTCGTTGATCTTTGCAATAGCTTGAAACCCGTACACATAGACACAATAGCAGCGTATAATGAATATGTAGGACGATAAAATACAGGAGTTGATTTTCTAAATGAGTGACAGAAGAAGAACCTCTGACGATCTGAAAAAGCGCAGAGAAAGAACAGTCAGTTATTCAGATGATATATACAGTTATTCATCAAGACGCCGAAAAAATGAGCATAATAAAAAAAGAATAGCTATCAATGTTATTCTTTCGGTCGTGCTTTGTATTTCGATTTTGCTCACGTCTTTTTCGGTGCTTGCAAATTCAGATTTTTTGCGTAAAAGCATTATTGACCGCAATGAGGACAAGTCTGACGGATTTGAAGAAATAGTTAAAAGTGATAATGAGGATCTTGCATATTTCCTTATTGCCGGTGTTGACCTTTCCGAAAGTCTTACCGATATCATCATGGTTGCTTGCTACGACCTCAATTACAACAAGGTAAGCATTATGCAGATACCTCGTGATACTTATGTCGGTTCGGACGTGCGTACCGGTAAGATCAATGCTGTTTACGGTTCGGCAAGAGAAGGCGAGTCCAACATAAAAGCTTTGATGCGTTGTATTAACCAAAAGCTTGGGCTTCCTATCGACCACTATATCACCATAACCGTTGATGGTACGGAGGATATAATTGATGCTATCGGTGGTGTTGATATCAATCTTGATTTTCAGTACAAGCTCGTTGATGACAGTGTCAGCCCCGAAGAGGTAAACTATGTCGGTCCCGGCACAGTTCATCTTGACGGTCAGTGGTGTACTGCGCTTATCCGCCACAGAAAGTCATACAGCCAGGGAGATCTCGGCAGAATGAAGGCACAGCGTTCTATCTATGCCGCTATCCTTAAAAAGATAACTACTGAGCTTTCGCTTTCAGCAGTTACCAAAATAGCAACCAACTGTATGGATGATATTTCAACCGATCTCACACTTTCAGAGGTATTGGCTTATGCTGAAAAGGCATATTCGCTGTCTTTGGAGGATGTTACTATAATGTCGGTTCCCGGTCAGTCGCAGTATGCGTCACCCACCGGTCAGCGCCTTTCTTACTATTCTATTCACGCAGAGGCTTATGCCGGTATGCTTGATGAATACTTCTTCCCCTATACAGAAACTGTTACCGACCCTAATATGTTCCTTGATTACCAGCTGCATTATTCATACAGCGTTGGCTATGAGCAGTTCCTGCAGGGCGGTACTTTGAGTGATTTTGATAAAAATAACGAGGAGTAATATATGAATTCTTATGAAAAGTTAAAAATCGCAGTCAAGGCTCTTGACAGTAAAAAAGCGGTTGATATAAAGGCCATTAAGGTTGAGGATATCACCATTCTTGCAGATTACTTTGTAATTGCGACCGGTATGTCCACAACACAGGTCAAAGCGCTTGCGGATGAGGTTGATTTCAAGCTCTCCGAGGCAGGTGTTGAGCCCGGTCATATCGAGGGTAAGTCATCAGGCTGGATATTGCTTGATTACGGTACTGTCGTCATTCACGTGTTTTATAAGGATGACCGTGAATTTTATGCGCTTGAGCGCCTTTGGCAGGATGGCGAGTATTTAGATATTGAAGAACTGAAAGGACAGGATCAGTAATGAAATATAACTTCAAACAGGTTGAAGAAAAATGGCAGGGGATATGGGAGAAGGAAGGTACCTTCAAGGCGAAGGATAACTGTAAAAGTCCTAAATTCTACGGTCTTGTGGAATTTCCGTATCCTTCGGGAGCAGGTATGCATGTCGGTCATATCAAGGCTTATTCAGGTCTTGAGGTCGTTTCAAGAAAGCGCCGTCTTCAAGGCTACAATGTGCTTTTCCCGATAGGCTTTGATGCATATGGTCTGCCTACCGAAAACTATGCTATAAAAACAGGTATCCATCCCCGTAAGGTTACGGATATGAATATCGAAAAATTCACTTCACAGCTTAAAAAAGTCGGCTTTTCTTTTGATTGGTCAAGAACTGTTGATACAACTCAGGAAAAGTATTATAAATGGACACAGTGGATATTCCTTAAAATGTTTGAAAACGGCCTTGTTTTCAGAGACAAAACTCTTATCAACTATTGTCCGAGCTGTAAGGTAGTTCTTTCAAATGAGGACTCGCAGGGCGGTAAGTGCGATATATGTAAGAGCGAGATAGTTCAGCGGTCAAAGGATGTTTGGTATTTGAGAATTACCGAGTATGCAGATAAACTGCTCGAAGGTCTTGACGAGGTAGATTATCTGCCGAATATCCGTATGCAACAGGAAAACTGGATCGGCAGATCCACCGGTGCATTCGTTGATTTTGCTATTGACGGCAAGGAGGATAAGCTCCGCATCTACACCACTCGTCCTGATACGCTTTTCGGCGTTACATTTATGGTAATTGCGCCGGAGCATCCGATCATTGAAAAATATCGTGAGAGTATTGCAAATATTGATGCGCTTGACGATTATAAAACCGAGTGTGCTAAAAAGAGTGCATTTGAGCGTACACAGCTCGTTAAGGATAAAACAGGCGTAAAGATAGAGGGACTTACCGCTATCAATCCTGTAAACGGTAAGCATATACCCATCTACATATCAGACTATGTAATGATGGGTTATGGTACCGGCGCTATCATGGCAGTTCCTGCACATGATCAGCGTGACTATGATTTTGCAAAGAAATTCGGTATTGATATCGTTGAAGTTATCAAGGGCGGAGATATCAATGAGTGTGCATATACCGGTGACGGCGAAATGGTCAACTCAGATTTCCTTAACGGTATTGACAATAAAAAGCAGGCTATCGAAAAGATGCTTGAGTTCCTTTCAAAAGACGGTATAGGTGAAAAAGGTGTTCAGTACAAGATGAATGACTGGGCATTCAACCGTCAGAGGTACTGGGGTGAGCCTATTCCGATAGTTCATTGTCCTGAGTGCGGTATTGTTCCCGTGCCTTATGAGGAACTGCCGTTAAAACTTCCCGAGGTCGAGAGCTTTGAGCCAGGTCAGGACGGCGAAAGTCCGCTTGCAAAGATTGACAGCTTTGTTAATTGCAGTTGTCCTAAGTGCAACAAGCCTGCAAAACGTGAGACTGATACAATGCCGCAGTGGGCAGGCTCCTCTTGGTATTTCCTGCGTTATATTGATCCTATGAACGACGAAGCATTGGCAGATCTCGAAAAACTTAAATATTGGCTGCCGGTCGATTGGTATAACGGCGGTATGGAGCACGTTACCCGTCACCTTATATATTCACGCTTCTGGCACAGATTTTTGTATGATATCGGCGCAGTCCCCACAAAAGAGCCGTACGCAAAGCGTACTGCACAGGGTCTTATTCTGGGACCGGATGGCGATAAGATGTCAAAATCCAAGGGCAACGTAGTTGATCCTAACGATGTTGTTGAAAGCTACGGTGCAGATGTATTGCGTACTTATGTGCTGTTTATGGGCGATTATGAGAAGGCAGCACCGTGGTCAGATGATTCTGTTAAGGGCTGCAAGCGCTTTATCGATAGAGTTTTTAACCTTATGGAAATCGTTACAGATGATGAGGGATATTCAAAAGAGCTTGAATCATCTATGCACAAGACTGTTAAAAAGGTTTCAGAGGATATAGAAAACTTGAAATACAACACTGCCATTGCCGCAATGATGACATTGCTTAATAATATCTATGCAAAGGGCAGCATTACAAAGGGCGAGTTGAAGACATTTATCACCATGCTCAATCCGTTTGCACCGCATATCACTGAGGAAATGTGGGAAATGAGCGGCTTTGAGGGAATGCTCAATAAAACGACTTGGCCGACATATGATGAGGCAAAATGCGCTGATGATACTATTGAAATAGTTGTTCAGATCAACGGTAAGGTACGTGCAAAGCTCAATATCAAGGCTGACGCCGCACAGGATGAGGTGCTTGCACTTGCCAAAGCCGATGAAAAGGTCGCAACTGCTATTTCCGGCATGACTGTTATCAAAGAGATATATGTTAAGGGCAAGCTTGTAAATCTGGTTGTAAAACCGTAAAAGTGAGGGATTGTTTATGAAAAGAGGAATTAACATAGGTGATCATTTTGAAAACACCTATGATACAACTGTACCTTTTGAAAACCCTGTAAAGGAATGGTACTATCCGCTTATCAAAAAGCTTGGGTTTGACCATGTGCGCATACCTGTGCGTTGGTCTATCTGGACGGATGATGATAATGGCTACAAAATCAATGAAGAATTTATGGTCGAGGTTGAAAAGACTGTAAAGAGATTTCTTGATGAAGGTCTTGAAGTTATACTTAATGTTCATCATTTCCGTGAGGCTATGGATAAACCGCGCGAGAATGCTGAAAAACTGTTTGCTATTTGGGAACAGGTCGGCGCACGCTTTGCCGGTTATTCTGATGCACTGATCTTTGAGGTTATGAATGAGCCTACGTGGCGTACAACTGCTGAGGAGTGGAACGAAGTTCAGGCAGAGGCGGTTGAAGTTATCAGAAAGACTAATCCTACACGCCGTATTGAGGTTTGCAGTGTTGATTACTCAGGTCTTGTTGCACTTGATCGTTTGGAGATCCCGAAGGACGATAATCTTATTGCCACCTTCCATTTCTATGATCCGTTTCCATTCACACATCAGGGCGCAGCGTGGTCACCGACTATGAAGGATGTTTCAGGAATCCGTTGGGAAGGCACCCCCGATGATGAGGAATTTATTGAAGCACGCATTATAGCTCATGCAAAGAATTTCAGCCGTACACACGGTAATATTGAGATGAATCTTGGTGAGTTCGGTGCATACGGTAAAACCGCACTGTTAGAAGATCGTGTTAAATGGACACGCTGTGTGCGCAAGGCTTGTGAAAAACTCGGTTATTCGTGGACATACTGGGAATTCAACCGTGGATTTGGTATTGCAGATACCGAAGGCAATGTTAACGAGGCTCTTGTTGAAGCATTGCTCGGCGAATAAGAAATTTTGTCAAAACAAAAAAACATCTTGACATTCTGCCACAATAGTGGTATTATAAATTTTGTAATAAAATACCCCTGCTGGTAAAGCGGAGGGAGGGAATTAGAGTGAGTCAGGTTCGTATTAAAGAAAACGAGTCACTGGAAAATGCTCTGCGTCGCTTTAAAAGAGCAACACAAAGAGACGGAGTTATCCAGGAGGTTCGCAAAAGAGAACACTATGAAAAGCCTTCTGTAAAGCGTAAGAAGAAATCAGAGGCAGCTCGTAAGCGCAAGTTCAAATAAGCCTCTTTACATATTCGTTTTGTTAAAGGGCTTGTGTTATTGCGGTCTATTAATTATTGAAGAAAAAGCAGGCACTACTTTTAGTGCCTGCTTTTACTTTCTGAAAAAGAGGTGAGTTTTTTGTCGCTGCTGCGTCCGACTGTGTATTTAAAAAGCGTTTTTGACATAACTCCGGAATTGCTTCATACGCTTGGTATCAAGGCATTGCTGCTTGATGTTGATAATACGCTTGCAATATACCGCACCACCGTTCCCGTAGATGGAATAACGGATTGGCTGGATCGTATGCGAACCAGCGGCATTAAGCTGCATATCCTTTCAAACGGAAAGCCCGGCAGGCTTACCGAGTTTGCAAACAATACGGGGCTTGACTGCTTTTATATGTCATTAAAGCCGCTGCCCTTTAAAATAAGTAAGGCGGTAAGAAAAATCGGTGTAAAAAAGGGTGAATGTGCCCTTGTAGGCGATCAGCTATTTACAGATATTTTAGGTGGAAAATTTGCAGGGATCAAAACCGTTTGGGTGGATATTATTGAACCGGAAACTAAGCTTTCCTTCAGATTTAAAAGAAAAATTGAGAAGTTTATCAAGAAAAATATGAAATGGGGTGTGCAGTAAAATGAGCGCTATGTTCGGTCCTGCAGGTAATTCAAACAGTTTTGCTGAAATGGGTTACAAATCAACAATTCAAGCGCCTGAATATGTGGCAAAGATGGGGCTTGATATATATGAATACCAATGCGGCAGAGGCGTGCGTGTAAGTGAAGCACATGCTGCTGAGTATCGTAAAAATGCAGAGAAATTCGGTGTTAAAACATCATTGCATGCACCGTATTTTATATCTCTGTCGTCGCTTGAACCTGAAAAGCGTGACAAATCGGTGGATTATATATTGCAAAGTGCACAAGCTGCCAACCTGCTCGGTGCTGATAGAATAGTTGTTCATTCCGGATCCTGTGCGAAAATAAGTCGTGAGGAGGCGCTTTCACTCGCTATTGGAACACTAACCAAAGCACAAGCGGCGCTTGATGAAAACGGCTTTTCACATATTCATATGTGTCCGGAAACGATGGGAAAGATAAATCAGTTGGGGACGCTTGATGAGGTGCTTCGTCTGTGCCTTATTGATGAACGCATAATCCCGTGTATCGACTTCGGTCATTTAAATGCACGCACGCTCGGCAGTATAAAAACGGCTGAAGATTACAAAAATATTCTTGACAATGTGAAGAACACACTCGGCTCGGAACGTGAAAAATGCTTCCACGCCCATTTTTCAAAGATAATGTTTACCGAAGGCGGTGAGAAAAAGCATCTGACCTTTAGCGATGATGTGTACGGCCCTGAATTTGAGCCGCTCGGAGAACTTATTGCAAAAAGAGATCTTCATCCTGTCATCATCTGCGAGTCAGACGGCACGCAGGCGGAGGATGCTTTGTATATGAAAAACGCTTATTTAAAGGAGGCGCAAAGATAATGAAATTCCTTGTTGTGAACGGGCCTAATCTTAATATGCTGGGTGTTCGTGAGCCCGGTGTTTACGGTGCAAAAACACTTGATGATATAAATAAGTCTATCTCTGCATTTGCAACAAAGAACGGTGTAGAGGTTGATTTTTATCAATCCAACCACGAGGGAGATATTGTTGATATCATCCACAGCACCAATGAGAAGTATGACGGCTGTATTTTAAATGCCGGTGCTCTCACTCATTACAGCATCGCCGTTCGTGATGCCATAGCTGCTGTAAAATGTCCGTTTGTTGAGGTGCATCTTTCAAATGTGCATACCCGTGAGGAATTCCGCCATAAATCTGTGATTTCTGCGGTTTGTAAGGGTGTTATCTGCGGTTTCGGCGATTACAGCTATATTTTAGCGGTAGCTGCGCTTAAAAATATCGTTAAAAAAGAAAAAAATGCTTGAAAAAAGCACCAATATAGTATAGAATAAAATAGATAAGTAATAAAAGTTATTTTGGAGGTATATATTAATATGGTAACTGCAGGCGATTTCAGAAACGGCGTTACATTTGAAATGGATGGAAAGGTATATCAGATCATTGAGTTCCAGCATGTAAAACCCGGTAAGGGCGCTGCTTTTGTAAGAACAAAGATCCGTAATGTAATCGAGGGCTCTGTTGTTGAAAAAACATTCAGCCCTACTGATAAATATCCCACTGCTTATGTTGAGCGTCGTGAGATGCAGTATTCTTATAACGACGGTGATCTTTATCACTTCATGGATATGGAAACATTCGATGATGTGCCGATCTCTCCTTCGGAACTTGATGATAACTTCAAGTTTGTAAAAGAGGAAATGATGTGCAAGGTGCTTTCATACAAGGGTAAGGTATTCGGCGTTGAGCCTCCTACATTTGTTGAACTTGAGATTACACAGACGGAGCCCGGTGTCAAGGGCGATACTGCTACTAATGCAACAAAGCCCGCTACTCTTGAAACAGGCGCAGAGATCCGTGTTCCGTTATTCATCAATGAGGGCGACAAGATCCGTATTGACACTCGTACCGGCGAGTACATGGAGCGTGCATAATCACCCCATATAATCTCTATTGGAGGATTTTTGATATGACAGTAATTGAAAAGGTTTCTTATCTTAAAGGTCTCGCAGAGGGTCTCGGTCTTGATGAGAGCAATAAGCACGATAAGCTTATCCGTGCTATGATTGATGTTCTTGATGAGATCGCAGCAGAATTTGAGATGATCGACGAAGATATGGCAGAGCTCAGCGAGCAGATCGACGCAGTTGATGAGGATCTTGCTGATGTTGAGGAGTTCCTCTACGATGATGAAGAGGATGACGATTTCGACGACGATGATTTCGTTCAGGTAACCTGTCCTGAGTGCAATGAGGATATTTTCCTTGATCCCGACGCACTTGATGAGGATTATATTGACTGTCCTGCTTGCGGCACAAAGCTCGAATTTGAGTTTGAGACCGAAGAGGATGAGGACTGATTATTAAAAAATGAAAATCGGTAAGACAAGATATATTGTCTTACCGATTTTTTATTTTTAATTCTGATCTTTTGGTTTCTTCATAGTAAGTGAGATGCGATTTTTTGCAACATCTACAGCGATTACCCATACTGTTACAATATCACCAACGCTTAACACTTCGGAAGGATGCTTGATATATCTGTTACAGATCTGTGAAATGTGAACAAGTCCGTCTTGATGTACACCGATATCCACAAATGCACCGAAATCTATTACATTTCGCACCGTTCCTTTAAGCTCCATACCCGGCTTAAGACTTTCAATAGATATAACGTCAGTACGAAGCATAGGTGCAGGCAACTCATCCCGAGGATCACGACCCGGCTTTTGTAATTCACTTGCAATATCAAGCAAGGTCGGCACACCTATACCGAGTTTTTCTGCAACGCAATTCACATCGTCGTTTTCAAGCTTCTCCTGTAATCCGTTGATACTGCGGTTTTTGAGTGCTTCAGGTGTGTATTTGTAAAGTGACATCAGTCCTTTTGCAGCCTTGTAGCTTTCAGGGTGCACAGCAGTTGCATCAAGCGGCTCTTTGCCGCCGGAAATACGCAAAAAGCCTGCACATTGCTCATAAGCCTTTGCGCCGAGCTTCGGTACTTTTTTGAGTTCGGTGCGTGATGTAAATGCGCCGTTTGCTTCACGATAGGCAACAATATTGTTGGCGACTGCTGAGTTGATGCCAGCGATCCTTGTTAGCAATGCACCGGAGGCTGTGTTGAGATCAACACCTACCGAATTCACACATTCCTCAACAACGCCGTCCAAAGCAGCGGATAATTGATTTTGCGGCATATCGTGCTGGTACTGCCCAACGCCGACTGCCTTAGGGTCGATCTTAACGAGCTCTGCAAGCGGATCCTGCAATCGTCGAGCGATGGATACAGCAGAGCGAAGGGAAACATCGTAATCGGGGAATTCCTTTGCTGCGGCTTCAGACGCAGAATAAACAGATGCGCCAGCCTCACTGACTATCATATAGCTTATACCTCTGTCAAGCTCACGAATAAGCTCTGCTGCAAAAAGCTCGGTTTCATGTGTGGCAGTTCCGTTTCCGATAGCAAACACTTCAACATTGTGCTTGTTTATAAGTGCGGTTATCTTGCGTTTGGCTTCGTCTATCTTATTGTGCGGCGGCGCAGGATAGATAACAGCGGTGTCGAGGACCCTGCCTGTGCCGTCAACAACTGCAACCTTGCAACCGGTGCGGTATCCAGGATCAAGACCGATAGTGACCTTGTTCTTCATCGGTGGCTGCATCAGAAGCTGGCGCAGATTTGATGAAAATACCTTGATAGCATCAGCATTTGCTCGTTCGGAAAGCTCATTTCGCATCTCTCTTGATACTGATGGGAATATAAGCCGGTCGTATGCGTCTTCTCCGGCATTAACAACAAATTCAGCGCAGCGGCTATTGTTTTCAACAAATTCACCGTCAATAATACGCATTGCGTACTGCTTTTCAAAATCAATACCAACCTTTAATTTACCCTCACGCTCACCGCGGTTTACTGCAAGGATACGGTGTGATGGTATCTTATTCATCGGCTCGGAATATTCGGTGTAGTTTGCGTAAACGCCTATATCCTCCTCGTCAGCGGCTTTGGATGAAAGCTTGCCGCTCGCCATAACCACCTCACGAAGTCGCTTTCTCACAACGGCACTGTCAGATATAGCTTCGGCAATAATATCGGATGCACCGCAAAGAGCATCATCCTCTGAATTTACACCTTTCTCTTCATCTATATATTCTTTTGCAACAAGCACAGGATCAATATTTTTATCCTGAGTTAAAATTATATCAGCAAGTGGTTGTAATCCCTTTTCCTTTGCAATTGATGCTCTGGTTTTTCTTTTCTGACGGAACGGGCGGTGTATATCCTCGATCTCTGTCAGAGTGATGGCATTGTCAAGCGCTGATCTTATCTCATCGGTCATTTTACCGAGTGCCTCAATAGCTTCGGTTGCCTTTTGACGTTGTGTATCAAGATTGCGTAGATAATTCAAGCGTTCGTGAAAATTACGAAGTACAGTATCGTCAAGCGAACCGGTCATTTCTTTACGGTAACGGGCAATAAAGGGAATAGTGTTACCGTCATCAATAAGCTTTATGACATTCTCTGCTTGATAGGCCTTAAGTGAAAATTCGTTTATCAGTTGTTTTTGTATATCCATTCGTATCTACCTCAAGTATTATTATAATAATTTTAACAGATTGAGTGTGAATTTGCAATATTCAAAAACACGAAAGTTAATATTTACAGCATTATATCCGTAGACATGGATAAAATTTTATTGTATTATAAGATATATTTTATTGAAAAAAGGAGTTTGGTTTATGAAACTAAAAAGGTTAATCAGCATTATTGCCATCGTTGCAATAATGTTTTCGTCATTTGTGTTGGTACAAGCAAATGCCGAAACCAGCAAGGTAATTGACTGGGAAAATGGCGATACATCTATAGTATCTTCTTCCACAGGTGTAGTTACCGGTAAAATCAGTTCTGCCATGACTATTGACGGATCTACAAAGGCTCTGGAGATTTCCAGCAGCAACTGGGACGAGACTACCGGCAGTAACTACGTTAAGATATCTCTTGATAAGACCACGGTTGAAAACTCAAGAGATATTAAGGTAAATATCGGCTCAAATTCAACTACGGGTAATAAGGCTCACTTTGGTATCATAATGAACGGAACCGTTTATTGGGATTTCGCTTACATGGGCGGTAGTGTTCCACAAAACAATT
>JAFPAK010000357.1 GCA_017390825.1 Clostridia bacterium | reverse complement strand
GCAATATCAGCGACGCAGTTTGCATAGATACAAACAAGATCTACGACTCCTGCATGGATCGTGATTGCATCGATAATCTGCGTGTGTTTTTCTGCGATGCCGATCAACAACTTGTAGATAATGCCACATCTGTAAGAGTTAAATGCGCACAGGTGGCAGATGTCAAAATTGATGTTGAGCCGGTCACATTTAACAGGGGTTATTATTCCTGCGATATTACATTTTATTTTGCATTAACAGTAGAGGTTACCTCCTGCAACTGCCATTGTCCTCATGAGATAACCGGACTTGCGGCACATACCAAAAAGGTCATACTTTGCGGCAACGAGGGCTCAGTAAAAACATTTACAAGTACACAAAACTGCGATAACTCAACCACTCGCAGTAACAATCTTCCGAAATGCACTGTGCAGTGTGTTGATCCCGTTGTTCTTGATTCAAAGCTATGTGATTGCTGCGGCTGTTGCAATACAAGCGCGTCATTCACAGAAGGTGTGTTGAACACGGTGGGTGGAGAGGTAACGAGCGGAGGCAGTAAGATTTTAAATGTCACGCTTGGACTTTTCAGCATAGTCCAGCTAACTCGCAGTATTCAGCTTCTTATTCCCATGTATGATTACTGTGTGCCGAGAAAAGAGTGTGACACACCGACTAGCGACGATCCCTGTGCACTGTTTTCACGAATTGATTTCCCAACGGAGGAATTCTTCCCACCGTCTTGCGACTCCTGCTGTAGCAATACATCAGACAACTGCGAGGGATAATAAGTATAAAAAGCCCCGAATTTTCGGGGCTTTTACCATTTTATTTTGTCGTTGACATACTGTTTAAAGCAGGTTCGGTCGGTACTAAGGTAGTATCAGATCCGGACGATGCTGGGATGGTATGCTCGGTAGTCGGCACAGTGGGCTGTGTTGTAGGCGCCGTTGTTGTAGTTTTAGTAGTTTGTTGTGTTGTTGTGACCGTGGTTTTCTTTGTTGCTACGGTTGTTGCCTTTGTTGTAGACTTTGTAAGCAATACCGTTGGCGTTGTCGTGGTGGTTTTGGGCTGGGTTCCTGCATAGCTTATCATATGGTTTGCTATGTTGTACATACCGCCGTTTGTGGTGCTGCCCATTACGATGACGATATATGTAATTCCATCTTTTTTAACAGTCATAGTAACACAGTAACCTGAAACATCCATACTTCCTGTCTTAAATCCGGTAACATACTTGTTGTAATACTGGCTGTCACTTCGTATGGCACGGTTGGTGTTTCGCCATGTGTATGTCTCACCACTTTCAAATCTCACAGTCTTAACAGCACAGCATACTATATTTGCAATTTCCTTAATGTTCATAGCGTATCTGACTGCTTTCAAAAGATCATTTGCGGTTGTATAATTGCTGTAGCTATGCAGACCGACAGGAGTTGAAAAATTACTGTTTGTCATACCGATCTCATCGGCAAAGCTGTTCATTAGTGTACAAAAATACTTTAGCGCATCCGATGCAGACATTTTACTGTTTCCGCTTTGCATCCTTGCAACATTGACTGCTATCGTATATGCAGCATCACCGCCCGATGGAATGAGCAGACCGCAAAGCAATGCACGAAGAGTTGCTTTCTGACCTTTTTTAATATTGCATACGCTTGCTTGCCAAGATAGCAAATCAAGCTCCGATCCAACAGTGAATACCGTATCAGCATCAACATATTTAAGTGCAACGCTGGCGGTGATTATTTTGGTGATGCTTGCAGGATAGACTCGCTTATTTCCCTGCTTTGAGTAAAGTGTGGTTTCGTTTGTTACATCGTAAAGAAGGGCGCTGATAGCACCGCTGCCAAGATAGCTCAACGGATCAGGATCGGCAGTAGTTGGCTGAACAGTCCTTTTTACAGTTGTTTTTTGCGCAGTAGTCGCAGCAGTAGTTGTAGCGGCTGTAGTAGTTGTGGTTTCAGTAGTGGTTACGGCAGTTGTAGGGTGCGTGGTAGTTTCTGCTATGGGAGTACTTACAACAGTCACATCGGTAGGAGTTGCCGCGACTGCTTCACTGCAGCTGCTAAAACAGAAGCAAACGCATAAAAGCAACAAGAAAAGATCTTTAATTTTACACATAAAATTCGTAGAATTTACATTCCCTTCAAATAAGCTCAACGCTCTAGATTATACCATACCGGCAACACTATTGCAATATGAAAATATAAAAAACAGGCTCGGATATCTCCGAGCCTGCCGTAAGCTTTACGCTTGATAATTATTTCTCTGCTTTCTTTGTAAGAGCATCGAACTTAGCTTTAGCATCAGCCTCAGCCTTTGTGAAGAGGCTTTCAGCCTTATCCGGGAATGCTCTCTGCAATGAGCTGTAACGAACTTCGTTAAGGATGAAGTCACGATACTCTGTTGTAGGAGCCTTGCTGTCGAGTACAAACGGATTTTCACCGTTAGCAGCAAGTTCCGGATTGAAGCGGAAGAGGTTCCAGTAACCTGAAGTTACAGCAGCCTTTTCCTCGGTTTGTGCAATAGACATACCGCCCTTGATACCGTGGTTGATACACGGAGCATAAGCGATGATGATTGACGGACCGTGATAAGCTTCAGCTTCCTTAATAGCCTTAATAGTCTGGTTATAGTCAGCACCCATAGAAATCTGTGCAACATATACATAACCGTAGCTCATAGCAATAGCAGCGAGGTCCTTCTTCTTAACAACCTTACCGCCTGCAGCGAACTGTGCGATAGCACCGGTAGGTGTAGACTTAGAAGCCTGACCACCTGTATTTGAGTAAACCTCTGTATCGAATACGAAGATGTTTACATCCTCATTCTGTGCGAGAACATGGTCAAGACCGCCGAAACCGATATCGTAAGCCCAACCGTCGCCACCGAAGATCCATGTTGACTTCTTAGCAAGAGCATCCTTCTCTTCAAGGATAGCAGCTGCAGCAGCCTTAACATTGCCTTCAGCCTTTTCAACTGCTGTTTCAAGGGCAGCGATGTATTCTTTTGCAGGAACATCGTTAGCCTTTGTATCATTAGCAGTATCGATCCAAGCCTGTGCTTTAGCCTTGAGCTCATCGCACGGACACTCATCAAGGATAACATTTGTGAGAGAAAGCAGTCTTTCACGTCTTGCTCTCTGAGCAAGGAACATACCGTAACCGAACTCTGCGTTGTCCTCAAACAATGAGTTAGCCCATGCAGGACCGTGACCATCCTTATTAACTGTGTAAGGAGTTGCCGGACAAGAGCCGCCCCAGATAGATGAACAACCGGTTGCATTAGCGATATACATCTTATCGCCGAAGAGCTGTGTTACAAGCTTAGCATAAGGTGTTTCACCACAACCTGCACAAGCTCCTGAGAACTCAAGCAACGGCTGTTTGAACTGTGAACCCTTAACTGTTGTTTCCTTGAACTTAGCAAGAACTTCGGGCTTTTCAGCCTTGTCAAGACCATACTCATAAACGGCCTGCTGTGCAAGGTTGTCTTCAAGCGGAGTCATTGTAAGAGCCTTGTTGCCCTTCATACCCGGACATACATTAGCACATGAGCCGCAACCTGTACAGTCAAGAACAGATACAGTCATAGCGAACTTCATACCCGGCATACCGGTCATATCCTTCATCTTTGTGCCGCTCGGAGCGTTAGCAGCCTCTTCCTCTGTGAGAGCAACAGGACGGATAACAGCGTGCGGACAAACATATGAACAGAAGTTACACTGGATACAGTTTTCAGGCTTCCATGTAGGAACATCAACTGCGATGCCACGCTTCTCGAATGCAGCACTACCAGCGGGAACTTCACCATTTACATAGTCAACAAATGCAGAAACGGGGAGCTTGTCACCCTTCTGTGCATTGATCGGAGCAAGTACATTGTTGATGTAGTTAACGAGTTTGCCCTCACCGTCGAACTGAGCAACCTTTGCTGATTCTCCTTCAGCGTTAGCCCAATCAGCCGGAACTTCAACTTTTGATGCACCGTCGATACCACGCTCAATAGCAGCGTAGTTCATATTAACGATCTTTTCACCCTTCTTGCCGTAAGACTTCAAAGCAGCAGCCTTCATAAGCTCAACTGCACGGTCAGCCGGGATGATACCTGAAAGCTTAAAGAATGCAGACTGGAGGATGGTGTTGATTCTTCCGCCGAGACCGATCTCTTTAGCAATATGTGTAGCATCAATGGTGTAGAACTGAATGTTGTTCTTTGCAATATAAGCCTTTGCAGCAGCAGGAAGATGCTCTGAAAGCTCGTTTACATCCCATGAGCAGTTAAGCAAGAATGTACCACCGGGAACAACATCCTGTACGATGTCATACTTGTCCATATAAGACGGGTTATGACATGCAACGAAGTCAGCCTGGCTGATGTAATATGTTGATTTGATCGGTTTTGCACCAAAACGGAGGTGAGAAATTGTAACACCGCCTGACTTCTTTGAATCATAAGCAAAGTAGCCTTGTGCGTACATATCAGTGTTGTCACCGATAATCTTGATGGAGTTCTTGTTAGCACCAACAGTACCGTCAGCACCGAGACCCCAGAATTTACATGATGTTGTACCTGCGGGAACTGTAACAGGCTCTTCAGTTACATCAAGTGAAAGGTTAGTTACATCATCTGTAATACCGATTGTAAATGTCTTCTTGCAATCGGCAGCGTCCATATTCTTGTAAACTGCGATGATCTGACCGGGAGTTGTATCCTTTGAACCAAGACCGTAACGACCCGATGAGATAGATACATTAGCAAATTCACTGCCAAAAAGACATGCAGCAACATCAAGATAAAGAGGCTCGCCGATAGAACCGGGCTCTTTAGTTCTGTCAAGAACAGCAATGTACTTTGTTGTCTTCGGAAGAGCTGCAAGGAGATGAGCTTTTGAGAACGGACGGTAAAGGTGAACCTTAATAAGACCTACCTTTTCACCACGTGCCATAAGGAAGTCAACAGTTTCTTCTGCTGCTTCACATACAGAACCCATAGCGATGATAACCTTTTCAGCATCCTCAGCACCGTAGTAGTTGAAGAGCTCATAGTTTGTACCGATCTTTGCATTTACCTTGTGCATGTAGTCTTCACAAACGCCGATGATATTATCGTAATTCTTGTTGCAAGCCTCACGAGCCTGGAAGAATACGTCACCGTTTTGTGCAGTACCGCGCTGAGCAGGATGCTCAGGATTGAGTGAGCTGTTGCGGAATGCCTTAACTGCATCTTTATCAAGTAATTCATCAAGATCGTTGTAATCCCAGCACTCGATCTTCTGGATTTCGTGTGATGTACGGAAACCGTCGAAGAAGTGGAGGAAGGGAACTCGACCCTTGATTGCTGAAAGGTGAGCAACTGCTGCAAGGTCCATAGACTCCTGCGGGCTGTTTGAGCAAAGCATTGCATAACCTGTCTGACGGCATGCATAGATATCTGAATGGTCGCCAAAGATGTTGAGAGCGTGTGAAGCTACGCAGCGAGCTGATACGTGGATAACGCTCGGGAGCATTTCACCTGCCATCTTGTACATATTCGGGATCATAAGCAAAAGACCCTGTGATGCGGTGTAGGTTGTTGTAAGAGCACCTGCTGTAAGTGAACCGTGAACAGCACCAGCTGCACCGGCCTCTGACTGCATTTCAGAAATCTTTACGGTCTGGCCAAAAAGATTCTTTGTACCTGCAACAGCCATTTTGTCTGTTTCTTCAGCCATTACTGATGAAGGAGTAATGGGGTAGATTGCGGCAACATCGGTGAACGCATATGAAGCATAAGCGGCAGCGCTGTTACCATCCATGGTTTTCATTTTTCTTGCCATTGGACTTGTTCCTCCTGATATAATATTGTAGGTTTTAACGCGCGTGAGCGCATTTAAAGTCTCACATAGTCATTGTACTACTTTTTTCTTGAAAAGTAAAGAATAAATCAATAACTTTTTATTAAAAATCGTTAAATTTAAAACGATTTCAAAATATAACTTTTTTATTTGTCATTTTCAGGTGTAATAATGCTGATACCGAGTTCATTAAGCTGTTCACTGTCGCAAGAAGCAGGACATTCACTCATAAGCTCACGGGCATTCTGCATCTTCGGGAATGCAACAACATCACGAAGTGAGTCACATCCAAGCATCATCATACACAAGCGATCAAGACCGATACCGAAACCGCCGTGGGGCGGTGCGCCGTATTTGAAAGCGTTGGTAAGGAAGCCGAATTTAGTTTCTGCCTCCTCTTCGGAAAGACCGAGAGCGGCAAAAATTCTGCTTTGCAAATTCGGGTTTGTGATACGGATAGAACCGCTTGAAAGTTCAACACCGTTCAACACCAGGTCGTAAGCCTTTGCTCTTACTGCACCCGGATCGGTTTCAAAGTATTCGAGACACTCGTCAAGTGGAGCTGTAAACGGATGATGCATAGCATCCCAGCCACCTGTTTCCTCGTTGTATTCGAAGAATGGGAACTCTACTATCCAAAGCGGTGCAAAAGCGGTTTTATCGATAATATCAAGCTTTTTAGCCATTTCAAGACGCAGTGCGCCGAGTACAGGCAAGGTCACCCTATCCTTATCTGCAACAATAACAACAACATCACCAACCTCGGCGTTTACTTTTGTGAGGATCGAATTCATTTCATCTTCACTCATAAACTTTCCGAAAGAGGATGCAATGCCATCGTTGGTATATCTTATCCATGCAAGTCCCTTTGCTCCGATGCCCTTTGCAGAGTCAGTAAGCTTGTCTATCATCTTTCTGGTGTAAACATCAACAGCACCTTTTGCACATACAGCACGGACAGAACCACCGTTCTCAATGGCTGATGCGAATACGCCAAAGCCACAATTCTTAACTGTATCTGAAAGATCAACTATCTTCATATCAAATCGGACATCAGGCTTATCCGAGCCGTAACTCTCCATGGCTTCGCGGTAGGTAAGTCGGGGCAGGGGAGTGGGAATATCAATGTCAAGAACATCCTTGAAAAGCTTTTTCATAAAGCCTTCGCCGATCTTCAATACATCCTCTGTATCAACATAAGACATCTCAACGTCTATCTGCGTAAACTCAGGCTGACGGTCAGCGCGTAGGTCTTCATCACGGAAACAACGGGCAATCTGGATATAGCGGTCAAAGCCAGAAACCATAAGAAGCTGCTTGTATATCTGCGGAGATTGGGGAAGCGCATAGAACTCGCCGTGATAAAGTCTGGAGGGAACAAGATAGTCACGTGCACCTTCCGGTGTGGATTTAATTAGCATCGGAGTTTCGATCTCTATAAATCCGTTATCGTAGAAGTATTCACGGACGGTTTTGGTTATCTTATGGCGCATCATTATATTGCGCTGAAGATCGGGACGGCGCAGATCAAGATAGCGATATTTAAGACGCAGCTCGTCTTTAACATTTGAATTTTCAACTATCTCAAATGGAGGTGTGATGGCAGCTGAGAATATTTTCAATTCACTTACTGCGACCTCGACTTCACCGGTTGGAATCTCTGTGTTTATTGCAGAACGGATACGCACTTCGCCTGTTGCAGCAATGACATATTCAGAACGCAGGGTGCCTGCTTTTTCAAAAACTTCTTTAGCGGTGTTATCATCAAAGGCAAGCTGAACAATACCGGTTCTGTCACGCAGATCGACGAAAATAAGCTGACCGAGATCACGTGAGCGCTGAACAAAGCCTGTAACGGTAACTGTGCTGCCTTCATGCTCTTTGCGGAGAGTGCCGCAATAATGTGTACGGCGTGTATTGCCTAAAAAGTCTAACATAATTATAACCTCACTTAAAATTTCTCAACACTTGCGTTCAAATCGTCAAACGCATTCTTGATATTTTGCTCATAAATTGCTTCGATAAGCCCATCCGGCAATGTTATGTCGCAGCGCTCACCGGTATTCATATTTTTAAGCACGGCAGTTTTGGTTTCAAGCTCGTTGTCACCGATAACAACGCTGAACTTGCAGCCCAGTTTATCGGCATATTTCATCTGACCTTTAAGACCTCTGCCGACTATATCGGTAACTGCACCGAAGCCTTCATTTCGTAGCTTGTTGCAAAGTCCGACGGCATACGGAGCGGCGTTATCACCCATAGCTGCAATATATACATCAATGGTTTCGGGCGCAGGAAATTCGCAGCCTGCCTTTTCCATAGCAAGCAGTATACGCTCAAGTCCCATTGCAAAGCCCAGAGAGGGGAGTGATGGGCCACCTAGTTCTTCCGAAAGACCGTCATATCTGCCACCACCGCATACAGTACCCTGTGCACCGATGGAATTAGAAACAAATTCAAATACGGTTTTTGAATAGTAATCAAGACCTCTGACTATTCTTGGATTGATTATATAGCTGATTCCGGCAGCATCAAGCGATGCTTTTACTTTATCAAAATGCTCTGAGCATTCATTGCAGATATAATCGAGAATAACAGGCGCATCCTTTGCAATCTTTGAGCAGACCGGAGATTTGCAGTCAAGAATACGCATTGGGTTGCGTGTAAGTCTTGAAAGGCAGGTTTCGCAAAGCTCATCCTTATAGCTTTCAAAATATGCTTTAAGCGCATCGGTGTATTTTTTACGGCAGGTAGGACAGCCGATTGAATTTATTTCAAGCGAAATTTCGGTAAGACCGAGTCTTGTTAAACATTGGTCAGCAAGCAATATTACCTCCGCATCGGCAACGGGAGAGGATGTACCGATGCACTCAACACCGAATTGGTGGAATTCACGCAGTCTGCCTGCTTGCGGCTTTTCATATCGATAACAGCTTGTTATATAGTATGACATTATCGGCAAAGCATCGTTAAACAGACCGTGCTGTAATGCTGCACGCATAACGCCTGCGGTACCTTCAGGACGAAGTGTTATTGAACGGTCGCCCTTGTCATTGAAAGTGTACATCTCTTTTTGAACGACATCTGTGGTGTCGCCAACACCTCTTGAAAACAGCTCTGTATGTTCAAATACAGGTGTGCGTATCTCGCGAAATCCGAATTTCTCTGCAACATTGCGAACTGTATTTTCAACGTAGTGCCATTTGTATGCGTCTTTCGGAAGCATATCCTGAGTACCTTTGATACCCTCTGTTAATAAATTCATTGTATTTATCCTTTCTTTGGTTTGATTTAAACATATAAAGAAAAACACTCTCGTCCCAATATACAGGACGAGAGTAGTAAATTCCCGCGGTGCCACCCGAATTAAGCAAGTAAATCTTGCTTCGCTTTTTTCTTTAACGCAGAATATACGGACGATTTTGTCAACTCAGGAATGTCTTCGCTGTATCTCGTTCCCATGCACTTTCAGCCAACGGTGCAATTCTCTGTAAGGGGAAAATACAGCTACTCTTTTCCGTCACAGTCTTTAAACTATATAGACTTTTTACTGATTATCTTGAATAAAGACGCCAGTCAAGGTCGCCTCGCTCAAGGCCGTGAATCAAAACCTCAGCGGTTGCGATATTAGTTGCTATCGGGATGTTATGAACATCACAAAGGCGCAAAAGTGTGTTATCATTCGGCTCGTTCGGTTTTGCAGAAATAGGATCTCTGAAAAGCAACACCATATCTATCTCATTGCAGGCAATGCGTGAAGCGATCTGCTCACCGCCGCCCTGTGAACCGTTCAGAAATTTTGTGATCTCAAGACCGGTTGCTTCTTCAACGATTTTTCCTGTAGTGCCGGTAGCACAAAGATTGTGTCTGCACAAAATTCCGCAATAAGCGATACAGAACTGTACCATAAGCTCTTTTTTTGCGTCGTGTGCGATGATAGCGATATTCATAATAAACCCTCCTTAATTATTATGTGTATTTCTTTACTTTGGGTAAGGGTAATTCCTCACCAAGCTCTCTTGCTGCAATTCTTGCAAATGCTTCCCTTGCTTTTGACTTACTTAAAGCAGTTCCCGTTGCATTTGCACGGACTATTTCATCATCTACCGGGATTGCACCGATAAGCTGAATACTTGTCAAATCAATTATCTGATCAATGTTGTGGTAAATACCCTTTTGCATATATTTACGGTTGGTCTTGTTGATAACAAGACGAATATCATAAAGCCCATTTTCACGGAGCAACTGTGCTACCTGACCGCCGTCACGCACACTTACCGCATCGGGATTTACTACAACGAGCGCAGCATCTGCTGCCGAGGTTGCGTTGATAAAATTTGAGCCGATACCTGCGGGACAGTCAATGATGATGTAATCAAAGCTTTCAGAGAATATATCACAAAGCTTTTTCATGTCCTCGGGAGATCTTATCGAGTTATCTTTTGCGGGGGCAGGGAGTAAAAACAAATTTTGATACTGCTTAACCGGAACTGCCGCCTGATTTGGATTGCAGTTTTCTGCTAAAATATCCGAAAGATCAAATACTGCACGCTGGGTTATACCAAGCATAATATCGAGTGATTTCAATCCCTCATCAGTATCAATGAGCAGTACCCGCTTATCTTTGGCACAGAGTGCAGCACCGAGATATGCAACAACAGTAGATTTTCCTACGCCGCCTTTACCGGATGTAACTACAATAATTTTTCCCATACTTCTCTCAACTTTCGCATAAAAACAAACAATATGCGTATTTTATCGTACTTATTTTATCAAAAATCACCTTATTTGTCAAATAAAAAATGATAATTTATTGTGTAATTTATTCAACTTTTTTATCAGGACAGCAATTCATCAGTATTCTGATGTGTTGCTTTGTTGGTTTCGGTGAAGAAATATGCGTCATAAATATTCTTAACAGCGCTTGCGCAAAGATAACCTTTAGGTCCGCCTTCAACAACTATTGCAACAGAAATTTCTGAATTCTGATAAGGTGCAAAGGATACAAACAAGCCGTTATCATTGCCGGTATATGTTTGTGCAGTTCCGGTTTTTCCACCGACTTCAAGCCGATAATTTCTGAATGTGCTTGATGCAGTACCTTCAAATGCAACCGAGCGCATACCTGCTTTAACAGTAGTTATAGCATATTCCGAAAGTCCGGTGTTCGCTGCAACCTCAATTTTTTGTCCTTGAACAGTTTGTGTGAGGTCATAGCTTTTAATTTCCTGAAGCAGATGTGTTTTGTATCTTGTACCGCCGTTTGCAAGTGTTGCCGTATATGTTGCAAGCTGCAAGGGTGTAAACAGATTGTACGACTGACCAATCGCTGCTTGAACGGTATCACCGGGATTCCAGACTGTGCCGATAGATTTAGCATATGCAGGACCTGCGAGAACGCCGGCTGATTCCGAAAGCTCAATCCCTGTTTTAACTCCGAGACCAAGCAATTGGCAGTAGCTGTTCATAACATCTATGCCAAGCCGTCTTCCGGTTTCATAGAAGAATACATTACATGACTTTGAAAGAGCGGTAACAACATTGATCCCGCCGTGGTAGTCAAGGCAATGGAAGGTCTGATCCTTAAAGTATGTGTAGGATTGACGGCAGGTGATAGTATCATCTGCTGTTAATGTTTTTGTAGTAAGTGCAGCGGCAGCAACACCTGCTTTAAAAGTAGAACCTGGTGGATATGTTCCGTTGAATGCACGGTTAAACAACGGTTTTGATGAGTCGTTTGCGAGTTCAGTATAATTGTTTAAGTATTCATCAAGCGTATAGTTCGGATAATTAACTGCCGCAATTATGCCACCGGTATTTACATTTTCAACAACGATAGCACCGGATGTTACGGGGGTGTTGTCTTTAAGCATTTCGGCAATTGCCGCTTCAAGAGAATCCTTTGCGACCTGTTGTATCTCAAGATCAACGGTCAGCATTATGGTTTTTCCTGCGACCGGCTCCTTCTCTATGACTTCCTCAACGGTACCGTCTGCGTGAGTGACAAGCTTCATCACGCCGTCCTCACCGCGCAGTTCATCTTCAAATGCAGCTTCAATGCCTGTCTTGCCGACATAGTCGCTGTATGAGTATCCCTTCTCTTTAAGTTCTTCCCAGTCTTCAGCATAGATAGGCCCCATAGTGCCTACTATCTGCGCTGCTATGTCACCGGCTTTATATTCACGCACGGCAACCTCGTCAACATAAACACCGCTGTATTCATCAGATGATTCTAGAATTACCGCAAGGGTAGCGTCGTCAATATCCTCTGAAAAGGTGTATGGTATAGAGGCAGAAAAATCTTCAAGCAGCATTGTATACCGTATGCCTGCAAGTATTCGCTGATTGGTATATGAGTAGTTTTCAAGTGAGAACATCTCAATCATTGTATTAAAGCAGTCCATTGAATCTGCATAATTGTTTACACCAAGCTCATTTTTAAGTGTTGCGATCTCACTGTTGGAAGCATCATTTTTAAATTTATAGGGATACGTGTCGGTAAGCGGAAGCTTGTCTCGCCATTCGCTGCCGTTTTTCTTTAAAAGACTTACAAGACGCATTATCGTGTTATTGATACGGTTTAAATTTATGCGTGACGCGTCAAATGCAATGTTGTAGCCCTCACGGTTCACGGCAATCTCTCTGCCGTAGCAGTCCAGTATTTCGCCGCGGTTTGCTTTTATCGGAATAGAAACTGCGCTTTGCAGCTGTAATTGACGGTTATACTCGTCATAGTCAATTACCTGCAACTGAACAAGCCTTGCTGCGTATATAATTACTATGCACACAACAAGAACCATACATACAATCCCCCGAAGATGGGTTTTTGTCCGTTTAGTTTTGCTTCGTTCAAAATACATTTTAGTAGTCCTTTTTGAATTTATGAGTATCCTGCCTTGCGCCTTTGAGCTTTTTGGGTACGATTCCTGACGGGCGGCGTACACGCAGCTTTATATGTCCTACTGCTATAAAGACTGCAAAAATCGGAAAGAGCAAGCAGAAATCAACAACGAATTCCTTGAACCCGTTGTTGATAAAATGTGTGATAAATCCATTGGTGATTTTTGATCGGGTCAGCGCATCAAGAAGCGTGTTAAAAAACAAAGATCCGCCGCCTACAACACATAACGAAACAAGATTGCGCTGAAACACACGAGAGATCAAAAGGCTTAAAATAAGCGCTGTGAGCATATAGGTGATAGCGTGGAAACCGTTTCCGTTTATTGAGTAAACATCGGCTAAAATTCCACCGAAAAGACCGTACATCGCTGCGACAAAGTCGGTTTCAAGCACGCCTATCACAGTAATGCAGATAAGCAGTACCGATGGGTATGTGCCGAATATCGGTATTATAAATGGGGTATATTCAATAAGTGCGGCAAGAAAGATAACTGCCGCAAATATCAGTCGTTTAAATTTCTTATTCTGATTTTCCGGCACTTATCTCACTCCCTTTTATTTTTTGCCTTCAAAATCTGTAATCACCATAACATCAGAAAGATGGTCAAAATTAACCGCAGGCTCGATAACAGCGTAGCAGCTTATATCGGTCGATGAGGATTTGATCGATTTTACCGTTCCTATATTCTGTCCTGACGGGAACACGCCGCCGGCACCTGACGTAATGATACTGTCACCTGCAGCCATAGTGTTGCTTTTAGCTATATATATCATTCTTGTGTTGCCATCCTCTGCATCTGTCATCATACCGCAGATATTACCGCTGTCACGGGTACGGTTGTCGATTGCCGAAACATTGATAGAGGGATTGAGGATCGTCATCACCACGCTTTGGGTTGAATAAGCATCGCTTATGTAGCCCACAAGACCTTCTGCCGTGATAACGGGATCATATACCGAAACACCGTCAAGCGTACCTTTATCTATTGTAAAGGTGTAGAACGGATCGGAGGTATCACGGGCAATAAGCATTGCGGCAGTAAATTCAAAGGAAGGATTATTTTCCTTTATATCAAGAAAATCCTTGTAAAACTCATTTTGCCGGAGCACGCTTTCGTATTCTATAAGCTGATATTCCTTCTCGGCAAGCTCTGCTTCAAGTGCTTCGATCTCTTTTTTCAGCTTTTCGTTCTTCTGCATATTATCAAAAAAGTCGGATATTCCCCCGGAAATATTTGAGCAGAATTTCTGTATCGGTGTAATGACCGCTGCAGCTGCATCTGACTGCCATGCTCTGAATTCAGGGAAGATAAGACTTGATACAAGAAGAATACATAATACGACGGTTATCGACAAAATAGCCTTGAATTTTCTGCTTTTAAAGAAAAACCACATTTTGAGGACCCCCGTGCATTAATAGTATTTAGCTCGTTTCTGATATGAATCAAAGGGAATTTCAAGCTCAAGTCGCTTTGAGATACCGTTTGCTACGCTGTCAAGCGGATCATCCGCAATATTAACGGGAATTGCTGTTTCTCTTGCAATAAGCTTGTCTATACCCGGGAGCAACGCACCACCGCCGGTAAGAGTGATACCCTTGTCGATAATGTCGGATGCCAGTTCAGGCGGAGTTTTTTCGAGCGTATAGCGAATGGCCTCGCAGATCTTTGAAAGCGGCTCAGAAAGTGCCTGACGCACCTCAAACGCATTAACAATAATATTTTTGGGCAGTCCGTCAATAAGGTTTCTGCCTCGTATTTCCATTGATTTTTCCGACTCGCCGTCAAACTCCCATGCGGAGCCAAGCTCAATCTTTATCTGTTCTGCGGTGCGTTCGCCGATAAGCAGATTGTGAAGCTTTCGCACATAGTTTATTATAGCCTCATCAAAATCATCGCCCGCTGTTTTGATGGTGCGAGATGTAACGATGTCACCGAGAGATATTACCGAAACCTCTGATGTGCCTCCGCCGATATCAACTATCATACTTCCCACAGAGTCCCACACAGGAAGTCCTGCGCCGATAGCGGCGGCGAAGGATTCTTCAATAAGGTCAACTGCTTTTGCACCTGCCTGACGGGTTGCGTCACGAACTGCTCTTGCTTCAACCTCGGTAACGCCCGAGGGAATGCATATAACAACTCTTGCACGGGAAAGCATAAATCCGCGCATAGCCTGCTTGATATATCTTTTGAGCATAGCAGCAGTAACATCGAAGTCGGCAATAACACCGTTTTTCAGCGGACGCACCGCAACTATTGAGCCGGGCGTTCTTCCTATCATATCACGAGCTTCTGTGCCTACTGCACGCACTGCGTTGTTTTTAACATCGACCGCAACGACAGACGGCTCACGCATAATAATACCCTTTGATTTCACGCAAACAAGTGTGTTTGCAGTACCAAGATCTATACCAATATCTCTGCTAAGTACAGCCACAAATATCTTCTCCTCATTAAAAATGATTACATTTAGTTTATTATAACCCCAAACAGTAATTTAAACAAGCATATATTTTTAATAATTCAAAAAATTTATCAAAAAATAAGTCAAGGACGGTGAAACAAATGAAAATATCAACTGAGCTTTCGCAAACAGTAAAGGATATAGAAAGCGTACTGCCGGTAAAAAAGAGCTTTGATATCATCGGCAGAGATCTCGATCTAGGTAATACAAAGGGTTATTTGCTTTTTATCGACGGATTTGCAAAAGACGATATAATGATACACATATTAAAGGAGCTGCAAAAACTTAAAGAAACAGATTTGAAGACTGCCAAAAGCTTGCTTTTGAGAAATGTACCTTATATAGAGGTAGTTACGAGCGGTGATATGGATACCGCACTTTCAGCAGTGATGGCAGGGCAGCTTGCACTTTTTGTCGACGGTGACAGCGAAGCGGTGCTGATCGATGCAAGACAGTACCCTGCAAGAGAACCGAGCGAGTCTAATATCGAAAAGGTAACGAGAGGCCCACGAGATGACCTTGTTGAAACGATCATATTCAATACTGCGCTTATTAGAAGAAGAGTGCGTGATTACAATATGACCTTTGAGATAAAACCGGTCGGAAGGATTTCTAAAACCGATGTTGCTATCGGCTATATTGGCGGCAAGGCGGATGAAAAACTGCTTAAAAAAGTAAGAGATAAACTGGATAGCATAGATGTTCACGCACTTACAATGGGCGAGAAAAGTCTTGAAGAGCTGCTGGTCAAAAAGAAATGGTATAATCCGATGCCGATATTCAGAATGTCAGAGCGACCGGATACGATCGCCGCACATCTGATGGAGGGGCATATAGTATTGCTCGTTGATGGATCACCGACTGCACTTATCATACCAACAACGCTTTGGTATTTCACGCAGTATGTTGAGGATTATTATCAAACACCGATATCAGGAACATTGACAAGAGCGATGCGGTTTATTGCCATACCGTTTTCATTGTTTTTGGTGCCGCTTTTTATGCTTTTGTGTCTGTATCCGGAAAACGCTCCTCATATTTTCAAGGAATTCTACCCTGAACAGCAGGGGGAAGTTAGCTTATTTGTTCAGTTGATACTGCTTGAGTTCGGACTTGAAGTGTTGCGGCTTTCTTCACTTCACACGCCACACAGTATGGAGGCTGCATTCAGCATTATCGGCGGTCTGATACTCGGTGACTTTGCCGTAACAATGGGGCTTTTTATTCCAGATACACTTTTCTTTGCAGTTGCAGGAACTATCACGAATCATTGCATACCCAATCCTGAACTTGCGAATGCGGTAAAGGTTTTTCGTTGGTTTTTGCTGTTGCTGACAGGCTTTTTCGGAATATGGGGATTTGTTGCGGGCTCTGTTATTATGACATTGATAGTAGTCACTACAAAAACCTTTGACGGATCTCATCCGTATCTCTGGCCGGTAATCCCTTTTAATTGGAGAGCCTTCAAACATCTTGCTGTTCGATATCCGTTGAGCGTGATCGCAAAGAAAAACGGTAAATGATGATCTTTGAATAATATGCCGCCGCTGTCATATACAGCGGTGCTACATAAAATACAGGTAATATAAGTATGCAGGAGATATAAAGCGGTAAAAGCTTTATAAACAGCGTTAACAGCTCACCCCGCTGATGCTTCATCATTTTAGCTGACAGTCGGATACTGCGCAGGGGTCTGTGGCATATAAAAAAGCAGTAATC
>JAFPAK010000003.1 GCA_017390825.1 Clostridia bacterium | reverse complement strand
TTGAAGGCTGCAACAACAAAACCAAAGTCTTAAAAAGAGTATCTTACGGCATGCGTAACTTCTCTCATTTCAGAAAGCGTATCCTTTTCTGTAATACATAAAATCGTGCCGGAGCTTCCGCTCCGACACGATCCAAAAATTTTCCTATTTTGGCTCTACCCCAACTATTGACATAGAACCTAAGGAAATAAGCTAATAGGGGAGGGGTCAAATACCTGTCATAGCCGCCAGCACATCCACTTCAATCTTTTGGATGCTCTTCTTCATTGCCAGGCCCTCATCAATATCCACATCAGTAAAACCACCGTCATGTGTACAAACGATCCGGTTCGTCTTGCCTGCAAGAAGCAATTCAACTGCAAGGTAGCCCATTTTTGTTGCATTTACGCGATCACGAGCATTGGGAACACCACCGCGCTGAATATGTCCAAGCACAGTAACGCGAGGATCAAGATCAATAGCATCTTTGATCTTCGCAGCAATATCATTTGCAGAACCGGCGCCTTCTGCCACAACGATCATGTAGTGCGTAAAACCATTGAAACGAGCCTGACGGATCTTCTCAATCACATCGCGCTCAAAGTCAATTTCTTCTTCGGGTACCAGTACAGCTGTTGCGCCAACTGCAAGACCCACATACATAGCCAGATAGCCGGCATTACGGCCCATCACTTCAACAACAGAGCAACGCTCGTGGGACTGCATAGTATCGCGAAGCTTATCAATGCAATGAATAGCTGTATTTGCAGCCGTATCAAAGCCGATACAATAGTGTGTACAACTGATATCATTGTCAATTGTACCCGGAATACCGATAACATTTATACCGTACTTGGAAAGGGCACGGGCGCCACGGAAGGTACCATCACCGCCGATGGCAATGATACTATCCAGTCCCAAGAATTTACAGGTAGAAACCGCTTTACGCTGACCTTCCTCAGTCATAAATTCCTTGCTGCGGGCAGTATACAGGATCGTGCCGCCGCGATTGATCGTATGGGAAACACTTTTTTCGTCCAGCTTAATAATGTCACCGGTAATCAGGCCATTCCAACCGCGACGGATACCATAGCATTCGACACCATGATATAGTGCTGTACGGACAACTGCACGAACACAAGGATTCATGCCAGGTGCATCGCCACCGCTGGTAAGGACACCGATACGTTTAACACTCATATAGAAAACCTCCTAACAATTATTATCAAAATTATATTCATATTGTATCTTGAATATTTGAAAATGTAAAGGTTTTTTTGACAAAAAAGTGTATTTTGGAATATGTAGTATGCAAATAATGAGCGCAGAGGAGGAAGCGCTTCAGTGGCGCATCACCGTAGCGTTTAAAAGGGGATAGAGTCATGAATACTTGATTGACAGAGTCGAATATGTAATTACGGAAGCAGAACAAACAAATACCGAAACATGCAGATTAGCTCACCAAGTCTGTTTAAATTGCACACAATGCACGCAGCCAAGGACAACAGCCGCAACGATACTGGATTGAGCAACCTGACAAACTAGAATGTTTTGTACCTGGGAATGAAGAAAGCGGGTTTACTTCGACTGATGATCGGCTTGATAGAAAAACAAATCGAAACGGTGCTGATATTCAAAGTATGTATCTATTATACTGAATATAGAT
>JAFPAK010000356.1 GCA_017390825.1 Clostridia bacterium | reverse complement strand
GAGGATGTAAATGCCAAAACAAATAGAACACTTTTTGATCATTTAAGTTATATGCTTGCATTTTTGCGGGTTTAGGTCGCTTTTTCGGTCCGGCTATTGCAGTAACCATTATGGGTAAGTTTAAGTGGATGAATTATTTCATCTATCCTAATAAATACATAAAGCTGATAAGTTATTAAAAGGAGATAATTAATGTCCAAGAAACTAAACGGCACAGTCATTGTTACATACCGTTGTAACGCACGGTGCTCAATGTGCAACAGATACAAGGCACCGTCATTACCCGAAGAAGAACTTTCGATAGAAACAATTAAAAAACTTCCTGAAATGTATTTTACAAACATTACCGGAGGTGAGCCTTTTATCCGTGCTGATCTTAAAGATATCGTGCGTGAGCTTTATAAAAAGAGTGACCGTATCGTAATCTCTACCAACGGTTTTTTTACCGATCGTATCGTTGATCTGTGCAAGGAATTCCCTCAGGTCGGAATTCGTATTTCAATTGAAGGTCTGGAAGAGACCAACAATGAAATACGAGGTCTTGAGGACGGCTTTAACCGTGGTTATACCACGTTGAAAAAACTCCGTGAAATGGGTATGACTGATGTTGGTTTCGGAATGACGGTGCAGGATAAGAATGCACCTGATCTTGTACCCCTTTATAAGCTTTCTGATGAAATGGGTATGGAATTTGCTACAGCTTCGTTACATAACAGCTTTTACTTTGTTGAGGCGAAGAATATTATTCACGACCGTCCTATGGTTGCACAGCATTTTGAGGATCTTGTTAATGAACTTCTTAAATCAAACAGTCCAAAAAAATGGTTCAGAGCCTATTTCAATCACGGATTGATAAATTATATTTACGGTCAGAAACGGTTGCTTCCGTGCGATATGAGTTTTGATACATTCTTTATTGATCCATACGGCGATGTAATGCCGTGTAATGGCACTAAAGATAAAGAGGTAATGGGCAATCTCAATAATCAGACTTGGGACGAGCTTTGGAACAGTGATGATGCAGAAAAGGTAAGAGCAACTGTTCGTTGTTGTGACCGTGATTGTTGGATGATAGGCTCCGTGTCTCCTGCTATGCATAAATATATTTGGAAGCCTGCTTGGTGGGTAGTAAGACACAAGTTTTTGCGTTTTTTCAAAGAGAAAAAGTATTCGATGTATGAGAATAAGATAGTGCGTGATTATCGTGATGGTAAGGTGACAAAAGAGCAGCTTGATGCTTGTAGCACCTGCGATATGAATTGCGTTATCAACAATGGTTTGAGTGATGCTTCAAAAGAGCAGTTGAAAACTAAAACCGGCGAAGAAATAGTTGATGCGGATATCGCCGCACAGATGAAGTAGTAGGATATCTATATTTTACGGTATTAGCATAATAATTGATGTCAAAGAGGTGCTGAAATGAAGCGAGTGATAACATATGGTACATTTGATTTGCTCCACTATGGTCATATAAATTTATTAAGGCGCGCCAGAGAATTAGGTGATTATCTGATTGTAGGATTATCAACCGATGAATTTAATTGGAACGAAAAACAAAAGAAATGCTATTTCACTTACGAGCAGAGAAAGGCATTATTAGAGTCTATTCGTTATGTTGATTTGGTAATTCCCGAGGAAAATTGGGAACAAAAACGAACAGATATCCACGAATATCACATTGATACATTTGTAATGGGAAATGACTGGGAGGGAGAGT
>JAFPAK010000355.1 GCA_017390825.1 Clostridia bacterium | reverse complement strand
TACCACCATGTTGCAATAAGTGTCGGGGTGCCGAATAGATGGGCAAGCCCCATAAAGTCAATAAGGGCATATACAGGTGTGTCAAGCGGATAGTACCCATTATATATCGAAAATCTTGACGGCATAAATATCAAAAACAGCACGGCACAAAGAATGAATATTACCCAATATCCGCTCATCATTGAAAAATAACGGCGTGTTATCTGTTTTCTTAAAGCATTTTTATCTGAAAGATCAAGACGGGAAAGACCTACTGTTATTCCGTAACCGGATAAGAATACAAATAAACTTACACATATTTTGCAAAAGGAAGCGAGAATGCTTACATAGTATTCATCTATAAGTACAAAAGAAAGGTCATAATCTGCATATCGGTTATCAACAAAGCAATGATGTACCATCATCATAAGAATTGCGATACCTTTCATAGCGGCGGTGTCGTGTTTTGTGAATTGTGATGAAGTATTCATTAAATTTCTCCTTTTTGACGCAACAACCAATATGCATCCAGTGTGAGCAACGGAGCGTATGTCATATGTCCATCGCAGTTTATGGCAGTCATCACAGCTCGAAGTATGGCAAGCCGAGGTTCATACGGCATCGTATTCGGGCAAAGTGACTGAACTATTAAAGTTTCCCCGATGTTTCTTATAGGATAAAACGCAAGGCGCAAATTTTCAACATTTCTCGGTACAAAGTATGCACGTTCACCCCGTGGCTCCTTATACTGATAGTCCAGAGGGCAGTTTCTCCACGGAAGATACGGTGTATTGAGCTTGTATGTGATATTAGGCGCAGTAAATGTTTCATATGCTCCTTCACAAAAGCGATTTGACAACTCTGCCATACGTTTCATCAGCAACAAACATTCGTTTTTGACGCTTTTATCCTTGTCTATTTCATACACAAGGCGAAGCGAATACTGTACCTGCAAAAGTATGTATGCTGCCCAACAGTCTTCTGCAACCTTTGAGGTTTCATTGAGTGCCTTATCACGGTACTGCATATATAGATCATAATATTTTGAGTTTTTGGTTATATCGTAAGCTGCAAGGTATATCATAGGCAACCGCAAAAATTCATGCGGAGCAATATCCCCCCACATCTCACAGGCAATTGCAGGATGCCCGTCCTCCCGAAGCAAGGTATAATTATTTTCAGGTACTACTTCTTTTATGCATAACTCTGCAATATCCGTAATTATTCGGTTGATACTGCGGCGGTCATCATCACAGCAAAGATCGCTGTGATAATACTTGTACGCTGCGTATACAAAATGGGTATATTGATCGCGTGAGGAGTTTATGTAGTGGCTTGAATTGTCGACAGGGCTCACACTTCTTGCAACAAATCCCTTTTTATCGGATACCGAAGCGCACAGCTCCATGCCCTTATAAACCTTGTGTGCAATGTCGGATAAGGATTTGTCACCGGTTACAGCGTACCGTGCGATAATAGCCTCCATAAAGGTGCCGGCGTTGAGCACGGAATCCTCCATACCGGTACCCCATCCGCAGGCATTAGGAATATTAAGGCTTATTTCCTCAGGAGTTGGCAGATCGCTGATGCAGCCATCCTGTTCAAATGAAACCCGAAAATCATATATCAAATTGGTTTTTTCATAAAAAAGGCAGTTTACGATATAATCCCATTGTTTATCTGCAAGAGCTTTAAGCATAAGATACCTCTCTTATTATCAAAGTGGATAAAACATCAACTTTTCTGTAGTTAGATCCACTTTATTCATATCAACACAGCAGCGGACGCCACTGTTGTAGGTTGTATAATAATATCTGCCGCCATTCATACAACAAGTGTAGATAGTGTGCTCATATTCACCGTTTGGCATAATAATACTGCCTTTGGGCATTGCGACCGAATTCAGTATGCGGAAGGTTTGATTTACACAATCATCTTCATTGCTGAACTTAGGTGAATTCAACTTTACAAATGTTGCTCTTACAAATCGTGATGCAGATGACCAGTCACCGGGTAATCCCATAGCTCCCATACCGTAACTGTACGGTTCAAGATTAGCTGTATCACAAAAACGGTTAGTTGGAGTTTTTGCAGTTAAATTCATATAGTTGTTCAAATTGAATAGTTGTGTTAAAAAAGGCGGATTATTTGTTAAAATTCCGTGAGGGTCATCATATATTACAAGACCGTCAGCCGTCGGTTCAACTACAATAGCGGCAGCTTTGTCTGCAATCAAAAAGTGCAAAGGTGATAGTGGCAATTCTTCGCTGAAATGAATATTGATAAGATTGGTTTTACAAATCAGCTTTCTTGCTACAGATACATCAGAGCATTGCGATAATATCCATGGAATAAACTCAAACGGTGTAATATTATACGCATTTTCACGATAGGGGAGATACTTTGCATTGTCAGGGAAATTAAGACCGGCACAGCATAAGCCATTTTCATTGATTCCGTCATAATAAAGCGGAGTTTCATTATAATATGCCGCCATACCGATATATGCCAAATGATTGCTGCTGGTATTTTCTTTGCGGTATTTAATAGGAAATCTCCTAGGCGTTATAATGACCTGTTCATTATATGATGAATCAAGATCAAGATTTCTGCCGAAACAATTATTATAGGTAACTGCGGTACACATTAGTTTTCGCCTCCGCAGTTATTATCTATATTTTCGTGTTGATTATACCATTATACAATTATGCTTGTCAATGGTGATATGAAACTTTATTAAGCAACTGTTATCAAATAAAATGTGATTTTTAATAACATTTTTTCGTAAATTCT
>JAFPAK010000354.1 GCA_017390825.1 Clostridia bacterium | reverse complement strand
GTATAGGTTACTTTTTGTGTGTCGGTAAAGTAAGCACAGTGCAGCTTAATTGGCAGATCTGCACCGTTTATATTCGGACGCACAGTTTCACGTTCTATATAGCATGGTTTATCGTAAGAACCGAGAAAAAGAGGTATCTTTATATTGAATATTTGCAGTACGCAGCGTGTTGATGAAGCGCCAAGAGATACTGTTTCGGTCTGCTTAAAGGGTACGAAAACCTCTTTTTTATACTCAACCTCGGCTAATACCTCTGCATCGGCTTCAACAAATACCGTGCTGCCGGTTTTTAACTCAATAATTCCCGAAACCAGAAGATCACCCGGAATAACTGCTTCACCAACCTTTATCTCCGGCACACCGCCACGCGCCATAATAGATTTTATCACACCGCCTTTATCGGCAATGATGTTACATGGTGTATTTTCTGTGTCCTGTTCGATGTTGTCTACCTCACGCACATCAACTGTAATAAAACAGCCGGATATATTTATTGCAGCCCACGAAAGCGAAGTATTGTTTATAAGCAACTGTTGCCGGGCATTTTCAGTGTCGATACTGCTGCTTGTTACACCTTCATAAACGCCGATGCTTGATAACTGGGACATTATTACATCAGAACTGATGCTTTCATTGCCGACTACCTTGATGCTCCATATGCAGCCGGACAGAAGATATAGTAAAGCAGCAAAAACTGCAGTTCCTATTGGAATTCCAATGCGGTGACGATATCGGTTATATACAAAGATCAGACCGTACCGCTTCAGAACATGGCATCTGATTTTAGCAGCACGGGCATATGTCCGTATTTTTTTATAGTCGGAAAGACTCATATATCCGTAAAGCACGCCATCTTGCATTTCAGGATCCCATATCACTAATCCGTTTGTGGCACATAAATTCATAAAACGTTCAGGAAATCTTCCGGCGGCACGAAATTTCACATATCCTGTTATTAACCGCAATAGATACAGCATAAACATAAATATAGCACCTACTCAAACTCTACACTTTTGATACAGCCGGATACGGTAATACCGTCTGCACACATACGGTCGATACACAGCCTTGCACCGTTTATCAGCACGATTCCGTCGCCGGTGTTTATCTTTATAAATTGTGAAGTGTATTGCATTACTGCACATCTGCCGTCTATGACTGCTTCACGGCTGCCGTGAAGCTCAATATGCGCTCCGCAAAAAAGACCGGCAGGCATACCGAGAGCACTGCCTATCTTCTCAAATCCCCGTCGTGTAGACTCTTTCATCTGTATGCCTCCAAAAAGGTGTTTTTAATTAATTATACTTAAATGAGCTCTTGAATATGAAAGGATAGTGTATCCGTGTGAAAACAATAGCAAAATATATAACCGTTGCAGTGCTGATTTTACTGCTTATATCGGTGTTTATATGGTCGGACAGCCTAAAAGAGGGAATAAAATGCGGCATTGATTTGTGTCTGAATAATCTAGTGCCGTCACTTTTTGCACCAATGTGTATCTGCTCATTGCTTGTGGCATCGGGTTCTTTGTCACCGCTGGAAAAGGCAATAGGCATTGTTTTTAAATCCTCAAAAATACCGCCGGTGTGTATTTCCGTTGTATGCATGAGTCTTATTGGAGGCTATCCGACCGGAGCATTGCTTGCAGAGCAACTATATGTATCCGGACGGATAGAGCGTATGAGCGCACGTTGGCTTGTAATGTGTGCTTGCGGTTCAGGCCCTGCGTATATTCTTCTTTGCGTCGGTGGAATGCTTGGCAGCTCATATGCAGGATGGATACTGCTGCTGAGTCACATTATTTCTGTTATACTGACAGCGATGATTATTCCATGCAGAGCGAAGAATAATACCGTATGCGGTGCAATTAAATATCAGCAGCTTGATGAAGCTGTAGTAAATTCAGTATATTCATCATCAAGGTCAATGCTTTTGGTTTGCGCATACACAGTACTGTTTTCAGGGCTCATGAATATCATAAAAACTGCTTTTCAAGATACGGTGTATCTTGCACTTGCACCTATACTTGAGGTGTCCTCCGGAATGGCGGCGCTTTGCGATGGATATCCATCCTTACCGCTTATTGCCGCCGCACTGGGATTCGGCGGAATATCGGTGATATGTCAGATAAAAGGAGTACAGAAGTCGGTTGGGACATCGTTTTCTTCAATTATAAAAGCAAGACTTGCTTGCGCTGCCGTATCATATGCGGTATGCTCGTTGCTTATACGCATATTTCCAAGCTATAAGGCGGTGTTTTCATCGCATACTGCAACGGTTGCAACTGCTACTTCTCATAGCTATATATTTTCGGGTGTATTGCTTATATTCTGCATTGTTTTGCTTTGTTCATTAAAAAACAGAAAAAGAACAGTAGATTTTTTTAAGAGGATATGATATACTTATTTTAAATTAAGTTTAGGAAGTGAAAAATGTGGCAGATAAACTGTACGGTAAAAATATAGACCCCGATTGTTCATATTGCAAAATAGGTACATATTCTGAAGATGGATCGGTTATTTTTTGCAAACACAAGGGCATTATTGAAGAACGGTACAGTTGCCGTCGCTTTCAGTATGATCCTATAAAGCGAGTACCAAAACTTCCAAAACCTATTGACAAATTCAGCCCTGAAGATTTCGATATTAACAGTTAAAGGAGGTAATTTGTATGGAAAGCAACGGTTTATTTCGCACTAAAATGTTTGGCGGCTTTAATAAAAAAGACGTTTTCAGTTATGTAAACAGTGTAAAAAAACGCACTACAGATGAGATAGAAGATTATAAAGTCAAAGTAACGGAGCTTGCTTGTGCTGCAAATGACCTCGGCGCAAAATTAAGAGAAACGGAAAAGGCGCTTGAAGAAGAAAAGATAAAAAACGAAAGTAGTTATACAAAAGAGCAGTATGAAGAATTGCAGCAACGGCTTGTTGAATGTGAAGAAAAGCTTGAAACTGCAAGGCAATCGCATATAAAAGCCAAAGAATTGCTGATGACTGCAAAAGAGATAAAAGCGGAAAATACCCGTTTGCAGCAACAACTTGAAGAAAATGATTCATCATCTGTAAAAGCGGCATATGATCAACTGCGTAATGCAGTTTTAGCATTGCCTTCATATAGCCGCAATGCTTCAAATCCGGCGCAGATGCTTTCAGATATGGCATCACTTGTTTCGGCTGTTGACGGACTTAAAAAACTTGCAAGTGTTGGTGTGCCCGATGAAATGAATTCAGGTACAGAGGATGAGTTTTCATTTGATGATTTTGAGTTTTAGAGGTAGTTGTTTTGGAATTTGAGCTTGATACAACAGATTTAAAATCTGCAGCAGAAAAGATTCACGCAGGGGACAGGGTGTTGCTTTCGGGCACGGTATATACCGCTCGTGATGCGGCGCATAAACGTATTTTTGAGTTAATGAATAAGGGGGAAAAGCTTCCTTTTGATATTAACGGAGCAGTTATATATTATGCAGGACCTACACCTACGCCTGCACATCTTAGTATCGGTTCTTGCGGACCGACTACATCATCCAGAATGGATCCATATGCACCGAAGCTACTTGATGAGGGACTGGTTGCAATGGTGGGCAAGGGTGAAAGAAACGCCGATGTTTGCGATGCTATCATTCGCAATAAAGCAGTATATTTCTGTGCTATCGGTGGAGCAGGTGCGCTTGCATCACAATGTATAACCGAATGCGAGGTAATTGCATTTGAGGATCTCGGCTGTGAATCTATAAAGCGACTTACATTCCGAGACTTTCCGCTTATTGCTGCTATCGACGCTCACGGCGGAAATTTATTCTTAAAGTAAAAAACTTGATACCGTTAGGCAAAATATCACTGTGAGATCTGTCTGACAATATCACTATTCAAACGATTATTTTTTGAGATAGTAAAACGGATGTGCAGAAATTCTACACATCCGTTTAATCTTGTCTTATACTCTGACAAGCAGGAAAATGTACATCACATTTTCCGCTTGTTAGGAGAACCTAAAACCCTTTATAAGAAATTATAATCTGTTCGATAGATTGGAATTTGTCAGTCCACCACTACAGATTTTTTCTTTCCTTTTTTATTTTTTGGATATTCTCTAATACGGATAACAAAGTCAAGGTTGATAACTTCAAGCTTTCCATCCTTCTCAACGAGAATTGCTCCGTCTGTAACCTCCTTGATAATACCTTCATATTGATGGCTGCTATCAAACGAGTAAATTATACATTCTTTTTCAATAAATCTTTCTGCAAGTTCTTTCATTTCGGCATTGCCTCCTATTTTTCTTTTTTCAATAATTTTTCTTATAATTACTGCTTTCCGTCTATTGCTGAACATAATAAATATGATAATCCACAGTACTATTATCGGTATGTATGTTGCTGGACTCAATTTATCACCTCACAACCAAGTTTTTATTTATCGAATAGTATTATATCACAATTTGATCGGTTACAAAAGAGATGGTTGAAAATACCCGTGATTTTGAAAAATCACGGGTACAATTCGTTTTTTAGAAAACATTAAAATCTGCATAAAAATTTTTACTGTCCTCTAGGGTACGCCCCATAGGTATCAAGTTTTTTTACATTAGATTTTCATTATAATGTGCTCGCTCGCCACCGATGAATTTTGCACGGCTTCTTGCCGCTGTTACGTTGGCATCACCAATCTTTTTGACTTCGAGCCTTACCGGAACTGCAACACGCTTGATATGCATTCCGATAAGCGTTGAGCCGATATCAAGACCAGCTTGAGCTTTTATTTCCTCAACTGCAACAGGATCTTCAAGGTTTTCATAAGCTGCTGTTGCAAATGAACCGCCGGCTTTTGGTTGCGGAACAACGTTGACTGATTCGTATCCGTACTTTTCGGCCGCCGCACGGGGGAGAATGATAGCACGGTTAAGATGTTCGCAGCACTGTGCTGCTATATATACACCGGTATCAAGCAGCGCATCGTAAACAGCTTTGAATATCTCATCAGCCGTTTCCTTGCTTGAATTTGTGCCTATCTTGCTTCCAATGACTTCACTTGATGAGCAGCCGACAACTAAGATATCGCCTTTTTTAAGCGAAGCGGTAGAGTAAAGTTCCTCTACCGCCTTTTTTGTTTCACCGTATATACTCATAATAATTACATACCCAATTCGCAGCTGATACGATAAAGCTCAAGATCAAACTTTCTCTCCATCTGCAATGCTTCGAATATATCAAAATCTGTAATCTTATTATCAACGTTTGCTACAACACGATTTCCAATGCCTTTTGACAGAAGCTCAACAGCATGATGACCCATAGTTGATGCAAGTACTCTGTCACGCAGGGTTGCATTACCGCCACGCTGAACATGACCGAGGATAGTAGCTCTTGACTCGATACCGGTATCCTCCTGAATTCTCTTTGCAAGCTCATTTACACCGCCAACACCTTCAGCCACAACAATTATGAAGTGCTTTTTGCCGTCAGCCTGACCCTGTTTGATCTTGTTTATCATTCTGTCATAGTCAAACTCAACTTCGGGAACAACTATGAATGTAGCACCGCATGCAATACCTACCTGCAAAGCGATATCTCCGGCATTACGACCCATGACCTCACAAACAGAGCAACGCTCGTGAGACTGTGATGTATCACGCAGACGGTCGATCATTTCGAGCGCTGTGTTCATAGCGGTATCAAAACCAATAGTATAATCTGTACATGAGATGTCATTATCTATAGTGCCAGGGAGACCTACGCAAGGAATTCCTCGCTCTGAAAGATCACGTGCACCTCTGTATGATCCGTCGCCGCCGATTACAACGATGCCCTCGATACCGTGCTTTTTGCAGTTTGCAATAGCCTTACTCATACCTTGCTCAGTTTTGAATTCGGGGCTGCGTGCTGTGAATAAAATAGTACCGCCGCGGTGAATAATATCGGAAACAGTACGGGCATTCATTTCAAAAATCTCGTCATTTATAAGACCGTTATAACCACGGTAGACACCGAAAACCTTTATACCTTTTGCGAGAGCAGCACGGACAACAGCACGAACTGCAGCGTTCATACCGGGAGCGTCGCCACCGCTGGTGAGAATTCCTATTGCATTAACAGACATATTAACCTATCCTTTCATTGCTGTAAAAACAGACTAGCATATATTTAATTCAAATTATTACTATATAATCGTATATATTATAACACAAAAATCGTACAAATCAAGTGCTTTTATACCAAAAAGCAGATAAATTTCGTCCAATAAATTTATGCTCGATACTTGTATTTTTATTCAAATATGTTAAAATGTAATTATAATGAGCGAAAGGTATATTTAGAAATGAGTATTATCAAAGATAAACTTTCAATGTTGACGGATTTTTATGAGTTTACAATGGCAAACGGATTTTATGAAGCCGGAATGGGCGATAAGACTGCTTGCTTTGATCTGTTTTTTCGCAGAGTGCCGGATAACGGCGGATTTGCGATATGTGCAGGACTTGAGGCTGCAATCGGTTTTTTGAAGAATTTAAAATTTGATAAAGAGGATATTGAGTTTCTTAAAGGCAAAGGCTGTTTTTCGGAGGGATTTTTGAAATATCTTGCTTCTTTTAAGTTCGAATGTGATATATGGGCAATCCCTGAAGGAACTCCGGTGTTCCCGAAAGAGCCGCTTGTAACCGTACGCGGACCTGTCATTCAGGCTGTGTTGCTTGAAACGGTGTTGCTTGCAATTATAAATCACCAATCGCTTATAGCCACAAAGGCAAATCGCATTGCCCGTGCTGCACAGGACAGAGCGGTCATGGATATGGGCGCACGCCGTGCTCACGGTACTGATGCTGCGCTTTACGGCGCTCGTGCTGCGTATATTGGCGGATGCGAAAGCAGCTCTTGCACGCTGGCGGATGAGCTTTTCGGAGTACCTGCCGGAGGAACAATCGCACATGCTTGGGTGCAGTCATTTGAAACAGAATATGATGCTTTTTGTGCATATGCAAAGCAAAACCCCAATTCTTGTTCGCTGCTTGTCGATACCTATAATACGCTAAAAAGCGGTGTGCCGAATGCTATTCGTTGCTTTAATGATGTACTCGCACCGCTTGGCTGTCGTCCAAAATCTATAAGGATAGACAGTGGAGATATTACTTATCTTTCAAAGCATGCACGCCGCATGCTTGATGACGCAGGATATCCTGATTGTAAGATCGTTGCATCCAACTCACTTGATGAATATATTATCCGTGACCTTATTATCGAAGGTGCAAAAGTTGATATATTCGGTGTGGGAGAGCGTCTTATCACCGCAGCAAGCGATCCTGTTTTCGGTGGAGTGTATAAGCTTTGTGCGCTTGAAGAAAACGGATCTATGAAGCCGAAGATTAAGTTCAGCGATAATGTCGGTAAGATAACGATTCCATGCTTTAAGCGTCCGTGGCGTCTTTTTGACCGTAACACCGGCAAGGCTATCGCAGATGTGCTGACTTTGTTTGATGAAAAGATAGATGATACAAAGCCGTATGAGCTGTTTGATCCCGATCATATCTGGAAACGCAAGACAGTGGAGGAATATATTGCCCGTCAGTTGACCGTGCCGATATTTGTAAAGGGTGAGTTGGTTTATAAGACTCCCACCACAGATGAGATACGCAGAAACTGTCAGGAGCAGGTGGAAACTATCTGGGACGAGGTTCAGCGTTTCGAAAATCCGCATACTTACTATGTGGATCTTTCTCAGGAGCTTTGGAATGAGCGTGATACGCTTATCAAGGAATACACAGGACTGAAGAATAAGTAAGGAGAGCATTATGAAAAGAATAATTTGTGCATTGCTGTGCATTTTGATATGTATAATGTGCTGTGCTTGCTCAGGTAATGATAAAACCCAAGTCGAGCAGACCTCAACCAGAGCGGCAATAACAAGCCGCCAAGAGGTTGAGAGCTATGTTAAAAACGGAGAGATAAAGGGTGTTGATATCCGTCTGCATGATGACGGCGAGCAGTTTATTGCCGACAATAAGCCTTCATATTTTGATGATGGTGAGATAGATTATGCAGAGGGAACAACAAGTGAAAAGGATACACATTTCTTTGATATCGGCTACGGTGCAAGATTTGTTCGTGTGGATTATGACCATTTAAGGCTTTATTATCCTATGGAGGATCCGTCAGCTGGATTTGGTATCATCGTTACTTTAGGTGAAGCATACGGATTTTCAGCAGGTAATTGCTATAAAGAGGATATAATCACATCGCTTGGAGAGCCGGATAAAACGGATATTCCGCATGAGGACGATCTTTTCTTTCTTCTCGGTGCAGCGGCGGATATTGAACGGTTGAACTATAATTTCGGTACTTACCGTCTTGACTTTATTTTGAGTGACGGTTGCCTTGCTGCAACGGTTCTTACTGATACCGAGATATATCCCGATTTTGGCAAAAGTGCCGAGGTCACTACCGGAGGTATTGTACAGTGATAATTATGGCGGTAGATCTTGGACTTGCTCGCACCGGTATTGCGGTCTGTGACAGTATGGAGATACTTGCAAGTCCGGTTTGTGTTATTAATGAGAGCTATGAGCCAAAGCTGATAGATGCAATTTGCGAAAAGGCGAAGGAACTGCGTGCTGAAAAGATCGTTGTCGGCTTGCCTAAAAATATGGATGGCACATCAGGTGAACGAGCAAATGAGTGTAGCCGTATCGGTGGGCTAATCGGAGAAAAAACAGGCATCCCCGTGGTGATGCAGGACGAGCGGCAGACTACCGTGACAGCTCACAATGCGCTGAATGTTACCAATGTTCGCGGAAAAAAACGCAAGGCGGTAGTTGATGCGGTGGCTGCGGTTATTATTTTGCAAAGCTATATAGACAGAAGGTAAGGAAGTACAATGCAATTTTCAAGTAGACTTAATAAATTCGGTGATGAAATATTTGCCGCATTGGATCAGTTAAAAGAACGACTCATCAATGAAGGCAAAACTATATATAATTTATCTATCGGGACACCTGATTTTGAGCCGCCGAAGCATATCATTGAAGCGCTCAAAACAGCGGCAGACGATCCGAAAAATTGGAAGTATTCGCTTCACGATCTGCCTGAACTCACACAAGCGGTGTGTGAGTATTATAAACGCAGATTTTCAGTTGACATAAATCAAAATCAGGTGATGAGTGTTTACGGCTCCCAGGAGGGTATGGGACACATCGGGCTTGCTCTTTGTGATGAGGGTGATACTGTTTTGTTGCCTGATCCGGGTTATCCGGTATTTACCGCAGGTAGCTTGCTCGGCGGTGCAATTCCATATTATTATCCGCTAAAAAAGGAAAATGGCTTTGTGCCAGATCTTCGAGATATACCTGAAGAGATAGCTTGTAAGGCAAAATATATGATAGTATCATTCCCATCAAATCCTGTGGCAAGTGTGGCTGATGAGGATTTCTACATATCATTGGTTAACTTTGCAAAGAAGTATGATATACTTATCATTCATGATAATGCGTACAGCGATATTATTTTTGACGGTAATGAGGGGCGCAGTTTCTTTAATATCGAGGGAGCGGCTGAAGTCGGTGTTGAATTCTTCAGCCTTTCAAAAAGTTACAATGTAACCGGCGCGCGTATGAGTTTTCTTATCGGCAGAGAGGATGTTATAAATGCCGTTCGCAAGATACGCTCACAGATAGATTTCGGTATGTTTATTCCTATCCAGAAAGCAGCTATAGCAGCATTAAACGGTTCAAGGGAAAGTGTTGTTGAGCAATGCAGACTTTACCAAGAGCGCAGAGATGCACTCTGTTCGGGACTTCGCAAAATTGGTTGGAACGTGCCCAATTCAAAAGGCTCAATGTTCGTTTGGGCGCCGCTTCCCGATGGTTATAGTAACAGCATGCAGTTCTGCCTTGAACTGATGGAGAAAACGGGTGTTATCTGTACGCCCGGCTCGTCCTTTGGCTCCGAAGGAGAGGGATATGTGAGATTTGCTCTTGTACTGCCGCCGAGCGAAATTGAAAAGGCTGTTGAAAGCATAAAAATTAGTGGAATTATAAAATAAAAAATGCACAATATTGACAAATTTACTTGTCGGTATTGTGCATTTTTAATAAAAATATACTTTTTTGTAAAAATATTGACAACTTTGTAATTATATGGTATAATAAAACTACAAAATTGAAGTGAGGTGTTTTTTATGAAAAAACTATTGTCAATCATGTTAGCACTTGTCATGATCGTAAGTGCTTCCGGAATGTGTGCTTCGGCTTCAAGAGAAACTGCCGGTGTAGCTGTGTGGTTTGGAGAGAAGATCGGTTGGTGGGAGAATTCCGATACACCTGACGTTCTGTATTTCAGCGGCATAGGTCCAATGTATGATTTCAACTTTGAAACTCCTACCCATGGCGAGGATAATTATCTTTCTGAGGTAGAAGATTTATTTGACAAAGAGTGCGTAGTTGTAGAAGAAGGAATTACATATATCGGCGAAAATATCTTCACTATGCATAAAAATACCAAAGAGGTGACTATTGCTGATTCGGTAACAGAAATACACGAAGATGCGTTTAGTGAAAACAGTGATATCATTATAAAAGGCAGCGCTGACAGCTATGCTGTCGAGTACGCAAAGCAAAATGGCATGAAGTACGAAATAATCGAATTCGAGGTGCTTCTCGGCGATACAAACCATGATCTTTCGGTAAACGGTAAGGATGTTTTGGAATTAAGAAAATATCTTGTTGGTCTTAATTATCATATAAGCATACTGAATGCCGATGTAAATGGCGACGGCAATCTCAACGGCAAGGACGTTTTAATGCTTCGAAAATACATTTTAGGACTTGTTGATACAGTAGCATAAATAAGAACGCATTGGAAAAACCAATGCGTTCTTATTATTTTAAATGTTTTTTAATGCTTTCAAACAACTCCACGATAAAGAAGCGGATTTCGTATTTTGGCTTGTTTTCTACTATTTCAAGCTCTGATGAGTCCAGCACGTCGCTTGGCGAATTTTCGGCAGCAGCATTGATACAAACGGTTGGGTAAAGACAGCACCACCAGTTCTTACCCTGCGCTTTGCCTAGCTTAACAACAAGTGCTTTATACTGTCCTGCAGGCAGTGTGATATCCTCATAATCTCTGGTTGAAAAATATTCTTTAGCCACTTCAACCGAAACGCAGTAATCATATCCGTTTTCATACACGGTATTTTGTACCTGCGTTTGTATTGCATCAAGGCTGCTTTGTGCCAAAGCTTGTGCCTCATACGAGCTTTCACATTCTTTAAACATATCAAGGCAGTAGATTTGCAACTCGTCACGCACTTTTAATTTTAGGGCTTGATCTTCTTCGCTGTCGGAATTAGCAAGTATATGCACTCTGAAAACATCCTCTCTGATACTTTTACAGTCAGCTGAAAATGATGCGATACTTAAAATGATGGTGCAAATAAGTCCTGCAATTAATGCAGCCTCCCATTTTTTAATCATAATTAAAATCCTCCTTATGTAAATCAGTACATAAGGAGGATTGACACTTTTTACACGATCAATTCATAAATTTTGCAAATAACCGGTGCAAAAATCAGTGCGGGCAACATATTTGCGACCTTTATTTTGGTAACACCGATAAGATTAAGACCAAGACCTATTATCATTACCGAGCCGACGCATATAAGCTCGCTGACCGCAAAATCATTGAGTATAGGCTCAAGCAGACCTGCAAGCAGCACCAATGCACCTTGGAAAACAAGTACAAATACAGCAGATACAAGCACGCCCACACCAAGTGCTGAGACAAGCATTGACGAGGATATAAGATCAAGCAACGATTTTGTGAAAATCATTGAATTATCACCCTCAATACCTGCTTTGAGCGAGCCGACTATCGTCATCGACCCAATGCAGAACACAAGACTTGCTGTAACAAAGCCTTCGGCAAAATTACCTTTTTGTGATTTAAAACGCTTACCCATCGTATCGCCAAGCCAATTGATACCTTTGTCGATATCTATCAGTGTGCCGACTATTGTGCCGAGTACAAGAGAGATGATAAGTATTAGTGTGTTAGAGCCTGCAAGCGCACCGTCAACACCGATATATACCGTACAAAGTCCTATTGCGACCATAACCGCTTTATTTACCCGTTCAGGAATCAGCTTTCCACCAAGCATACCAATAATGCTGCCGATAATTACAGTTATCGTATTTACAATTACACCTATCATATTAATTCCTTTTATTCGTACTTACAAATTGCATTCTTTAAGAGGTTGTTACCCGACCGCAGCGGGCGGATGCTTAATGAGAAGTTGAACCGTTCATCATTAAGTCGGTATTTTTCCGGCAGCTCCGGTCCGCAGGCATTTGAGCCTACACCGCTTTGCATATAGTCCGCACAGATATAAGTCTTGTCAGGCTCGCCAAGCTCAAAGCTATGCTTTGCAGCGGCAAGCTGCTCTGCACTATAAGAAAGTGCAGAAAAATCAAAACCGTTTTCACTTGCAAAGATGAGGCCGCAGCCGTCTTTATTATATACTGCACCCCAAAGTGTGTCGTAATGATTTCCACCCTCCTGCGGATATACAAGGTAAGGTAACATATTCTGCACCTTTGTTTTAAATCTGCCTTTGTAGCAAGCATTGTGCTTATCAATATAGCTTTCATAAGGCCCGTAGCCGAAATACTCCGCAGTATCAAAAGTTCTTTTCATAGCTGTTTTTATACCGAAACGCGGAAGGAAGGGGAGCGAGGTATCAAAAGTGACATCATTCGTAACATCAATAATACCTGCCGAATTGACTGTCCATACAGCATCCACAGTTGCAACAGGACTTCTGCCTGCGGCTGCAATTATGAGTGTAGTTTTAATCTCAACTTTAGAGTCATACTGCGACAATATAACATTTCTCGGATAACTCTCTGCATAACGATAACGAGCCATATCCCACTTCGCAGCAATCCCGTTTCCGGCGTTCTGATCGTTTTCGGTCGGCGCACGCCAGATGTTATATTCTATCGGCTTTTCAAGTTGATTTTTGCCATCTATGCAAAGCTGAGTGAAGGTTCCGCTTAACTTTGAGAAGGTATATTTAAAGCCGTTACCGGTGATAAAGATGCGGGCATCATCCTCTGTTACAGCAAGTTCACCTGAAAGCTTGACAGTTTCGCTGGCGCATTCAGTCGGTATTTTAAACTGACAGAATGCAATTTCATTCCCCTCATCAGCCCACGCATTATCACCGATCTGGTGGAACGAGATGTGCAAATAGCAGTTACCATTTTCAGGGAATTCCGTGTCTATCTTAATTATCTCGCTACGCTTCGGTGGAACAGGAATAGCGCCGATAATTCCCTTATCGATTATCTTACCCTCTTTAGTCAACTTCCAACGGCAGTCAAACCTTGAAAGATAAATAAAATCATATAGGTTGGTTATTTTAAATAGCTTGTCCTCAAAACTTTCGACTTCGATCTTTATCGGCGAGAGGACATATTTAAGCTCTTTTAATGCCACTTTCGGCACACGGTCGGGAGTAACAAGACCATCGGCACAAAATCCTCCTGCATGAAGATTTTCGCCGTAATCGCCGCCGTATCCGAATTTATAAGTGCCGTTGTCATTTTTGCCGATCGGGAAGCCGTGGTCACACCATTCCCATACAAAAGCGCCGCAAAAACGGGGATTTTCATTGATAATATCCCAATATTCCTTAAAGTCACCGGGACTTGTACCAAGTGAGTGCGAATACTCGCAAAGAACCAGCGGACGGTTTTCCTGCTTGTTTTCAAGATACTGACAGCACCATTCTGG
>JAFPAK010000353.1 GCA_017390825.1 Clostridia bacterium | reverse complement strand
TATATTTTTGCCTTATATGGGTATCACCACACCGCCTATGTGTGAGCATACAGATGATACCCATCATACCACAAACAAATAAAGGGGCATCCGAAATGGATGCCCCTTCTTCGTTATATCATCTTTTCGTAGATTTTGCGGAACAGATCATCAGGACAATTGTGCTTCACTCCGAGCAGTGCTTTCTTCACATCATCCGGCTTGCTGAATTTCGCCTTCTCGATGATTCCGTCAATGTAGCTCTCTGCATTCAGAATGCGGACATTGTACTGCCCGGTCTTGTTCGGGATTCCCAAATACTCTGCGGCATCGATTGCCTTGTTGTTTCGGCGTACCTCAAAATGCAGATGCGCTCCGAAGGAATACCCGGTGTTCCCCATTATTCCGATGCGCTGTCCTTTCTTAACCTTGTCACCCTTCTTGACAGCCCGTGATGCAAGGTGGCAATAGTAGATGACTGCTCCGTCACTTCCACGAACAGCAACATAATTGCCCCACTGCCAAGTCAGGTTGTTCTTGTCCGTGATGATCTGCGAGGACACCACTGTGCCGTCACACACAGAGCATACCGCCGTACCACCAATGCCAACAAGGTCTACGCCGCCGTGAAACTGTGTTGCTCCGTTGAGTACACGCTTACCATATGGAGAGGTCACTCGGTATTTCTGAGACTCAAAAGGAGATAGCACCATTACTCTTCACCTACAATCGTGCCTACGGCGTTCTCAGTCGATTCTACGGCGTTTTTTACAGCGGCGGCATCAATCTTGCCTTCCGTGATAATGTAGGTCACAACGCTTGCCAAAGCCGTCACAGCACCCGCTACATCGGTGATTTCGCCACCGTCAACACCAAGCACCACGGCGATGCCGGTCACAACACCCGCGAGAGCGAGCCACAGCTTACGGCTCGTCAGTTTCTGAATAATCTTGCTCATCGTAATCTTCTCCGTATTCTTCTTCGTAGTATTCGTCATTTGAATCTTCTCCTTCTTCATTTGGTTTTGCAAAAATCCGTTTGAATGCCAACAAAAGCAATTCACCGCCAAAGGCGGCGGCAGTAAAGGTCAGTACATCGGACATATCCACATACACTGCGGAATTGAAAAGGGCAACGGTCTTTAGCACCATTGCCCAAATCAATGTTATGGTTAATACGGATATGCAGAAGTATACAAGCCTCCTTGCCATTCTGCCCTTTTTCACTCAAGCACCTCCCATTCCTCCATCACCTCCTTGTAAAGTTTGCATACAAAGCTATTCCCGCGCAAGCTGCGATACGCTTTGAAGAGAAATATGAAGTTTTCAAGTTCAAACTGGCGGATTTTCTTCTCGTCCTTGTGTTCGTAATAGATGCGAAGCATTTCACTGCGAAGTTGACACTTCATACCGTTCAGAAGGTTTACAACAGCTACGGCAAGCGGAATCAAAACAAGGCTGAGTACGATTTCCACCGTTTTAAGTACAGTAAGCGTGTTTGCGATTTCTTCCAAGTCCTCCCCCCCCCTTTACTCATTCGTCATATAGGCAATCGTTCCACCGAGGGTAATCTCACCGCCATAAAGCGGAAAGAAGCATCCGCTTGCAGAAGTTCCCAAGTCCGCTTCAGCTGTGCCGTTACAAGCCTGCGCTCTCGTTGTGATAACCCCAAACTGTTCAGCCACAAAGCATTGGAAGTTCATCCCTGCACTCACAAGTGCTTGAGAACACAGACCGCCGCCTGGAGCTGAGTACAAAGGCGTAAACGGCAGACCGGATATCTGCACGGCTACCTTTGAACTCAAGTAGCTAATATTAGCCTTTATATAGAAGCCCACAATCACCGTTTTGCCAAATTTGTAGTACCATCCGTTTTGGGCAGTAAAAGAAGATACCATAACGGGCAGTGTGGGAGTCCATGTGCCACTTGCGATCAGAGACCCATTCATTGAAATAGTGCCTGTTTCAAAGTTGAGTTCTGATGCGTGTATGGTCATCTTATCGTCAGTCTTCTCGGCAATATAGCAGTAATCTCCGTCACCCAATCGCAGATAGTTCCCGAAGTTTCCGCTACCTTTCAGCCGCATATCCCCGGTAACATCCAAGTCACCCGAAACTGCGACAGGCACTTCAAACTTAAAATCGTTCTCTCCCCAATGGAAGACAGGAACGCTTCGCACTCCCGAAGTCGAGGTGTGGACGGATTCCAGTTTGTCTGTGGCTATAATTTCAAACGCATAGCTGCTCTGATAATTAAGC
>JAFPAK010000352.1 GCA_017390825.1 Clostridia bacterium | reverse complement strand
GTTGGAAAACGGCAGTTGATATAAACGAAGTGGAATCCGTTCTTTCTGACTGGATTCGGGGATACGAGAATCTTGACTTTTATCAATGGGCAATCGTATTAAAAGAACTTGGAGAACCTATCGGTTCTATCAGTGTTGTTGGCAAAAATGAACAGCTTGATATAGTTCATATAGGATATTGCATAGGCAGTAAATGGTGGCATAGAGGTATTACCTCGGAAGCGTTCGATGCGATTATACCTTTTTTCTTTGAAGAGGTTGGGGTAAACAGAATAGAGTCTCAACACGACCCAAACAATCCAAACTCAGGCAAGGTAATGCAAAAATGCGGATTGAAATATGAGGGTACACTTCGTCAAGCCGACTGGAGCAATAAGGGCATTGTAGATGCTTGTATGTATAGTTTGCTAAAATCTGAATGGAAAAGCGAACGATAAATTGAAAATTGTCAATAGTGCAAGCACACTACTTTTACGCTATCTTACCTCGATTCTGCTCCGTTTAGGTAGTCTTTCTTTTCAACGAAATTCACCCTAACGGGCAAGTGAAATAGCTTTGCTGTGAAATATTTATTTCGTAAATGTGAAATATTTGCCGACGCAAATGTAGGCAAATTTCATTTCACATTGCGACGAAGGAGCAATATTTCACAATGGCCGCAGGTCATTATTTCACATCCGAAGGATATTTCACTTTAACTTTTCTAACGATTATGCTATAATTTAAGCACAAAGGCGGTGTCAACATGGCAGAATCAAAGCTCAGGGAACTTTCAACAGACTTTGCAGTTAAAGTCATTAAACCCTGCGAAACCATCAAAGGACATTATTCCCTCGTTAATCAGTTGGAGTACGCCGCTACCTCCATTGGTTCAAACATTCACGAAGCAAACTACGCCCACGGAAAAGCTGACTTTATTGCCAAGTTGCAAATCGCCTTAAAAGAGTGCTACTAGACTGAATATTGGTTGGAGTTGTTTGTAAAATCCGATATTCTGAATAGAGAAATGGCGGTTGATCTTTATAATCAATGTGGAACGATTCGCCGCATCTTGATTGCGTCCATCAACACCGCAAAGGAGAATATGAAATGAATCTTTTGCATTGGATATTTCGCAGGAAACCCAAGAAAGACATTCCGCCGATGCCGTCATGGGATGCAATTGTTGAAATGATGCGCAATGAATATCTTGACGCATTTGCAGATGAAATTGTAGAGGTGTTCTATTCCAAAGATTCTTCACTTATCAGCTTGAAGCAATCTATCAATTCGACGAGGATGAGTGGAAATATATTTGTTCGCACGATAAGCACACCTGCGGTGCGTGAAGTGATGCTTCGGATCGTGAAGTGCCTGCGGGCGTGAGTGGCACACTTAACTTCACTTTGCAGGGGCAAAACTTCACTATGGCGAAAGCCATAACTTCACATTTTGCTTTCAAAAAATACTTCACTAAAACAAATAAAAACACCACAGATTCAAAAAATGAGTCTGTGGTGTTTTTTACAGGCAGAAGAATAATTATTTTTCTCTGCTGTTTTATTGCTAGTTTCGCTTTTGTGGCACAAAAGCAGTTGGGCTTAGCCCAATCTCCTTTTAAATTCTCCGTTAAAGACAACAGCTATTTGTTGATGGGATTTTTGTTTTGCATTATTCATTTGTAAATCCGTGTCTTGCTCCGTTTGGTTACTTTTTATTATATCTATACTTTCAGAAGGAGTGATATACTTTTAATATGATATCCTGATATTCGCTCTTAGTATGAAGAAACGGGCACAATACTTTTCTTTTAGATGAAAAGTTGCAAAGTCAAAATGTTTGTGTTAAAATATATAAGATATTTTAAGAAAAGTCTGGTAAGATGAAGTGGAGCAGAAAACATTAATTCAGGATTTTACAAAAGAAAATATAACTAAGCAGCTTTATCTTTTTGCACTGCCGTTGTTTTTGTCGAGCCTGTTGCAGGTCGTCTACAATATGGTGGATATGATAATTGTTGGGCATGAGCTTGGCAAGGTTGGTCTTTCGGCTGTTTCGGTCGGCGGTGATGTTTCAAATTTTCTTACATTTATTGCAATGGGATTTTGTAATGCTGCACAAATAATCATCTCGCAGTACATCGGAGCCGGTCAGCGTGAGAAAATAGGAAGATTTATCGGGACCTGTACCACTTCGCTGATGTTGTTGGCAGTCATTGTCGGCGGCGTATGTCTTGTTTTTCGCAAAGAAATACTCTGGTTGATGAACACGCCTGAAGATGCATATCTGGATGCACTCGGATATTCTACCATTTGTATGACGGGTATGGTGTTTATTTACGGGTATAATGTTGTCAGTGCGTTTTTGCGTGGTATGGGCGACTCAAAACATCCGTTTATATTTATCAGCATAGCGGCTGTACTTAACACGGTGTTGGATATTTTGTTTGTAATGGTCTATGACTTTGGCGCAGCAGGTGCAGCACTTGCAACAGTGATAAGTCAGGGGATAAGCTTCGTTCTTTGCAACATATTCCTTTTTGTTAAAAGGAATGAGCTTGGTTTTAAGATCAAAGCCGATTACTTTATCCATATTGACAAAGTGATGTTTATGAACTTGTTTAAGCTCGGTTTGCCGATGGCTATAAAGAGTGCATCAATTCATATTTCAAAGCTTTTTGTGAATTCATTTATCAATTCCTTCGGCGTAGCAGTTTCAGCATTTGCCGGAGTCGCAAATAAGATAAACAGTATCAGCAATCTTGTTTCAAATTCACTCAACACCGCAGGCTCGTCTATGGTGGGGCAGAATGTCGGTGCAAAGCAGTATAGCCGTGTACCGATGATAATGAAAACTATGTTTGCAACTGTGCTTGTGATAGCATCGGTGATGACTGCGGTTGTTTGTCTGTTTCCGATGCAGGTGTTCGGCATATTTACATCTGATGAAGCTGTACTGAAGATAGCAATAGAATACCTGCCCGTTGCGGCATTTGTATTCTTTGGATGTGCCTTCCGCTCTCCTATGAATGCTCTCATCAATGGAAGCGGTAACTATAAGGTAAACTTTGCAATGGCCTTGCTGGACGGTATTATTATGCGTATCGGGCTTTCTGCGTTATTTGGTATTGTGTTCGGATATGGATATCTTGGATTTTGGCTCGGTGATGCCATCGCAGGCTTCACACCGTTTGTTGTGGGTATAGCATTTTACTTTACCGGCGGGTGGAAAAAACAAAGCTTGGAGGCTTAAATGCGGTATTTATTAAAGTATTTTAAAGGTTACATCAAGGAAGTTATCATAGCGCCTTTGTTTAAGTTGACGGAGGCGGGATTTGAGCTGCTTGTGCCGCTGATAGTTGCAGCTATGATAGATGTCGGTATTACTAACAACGATACACCTTATATCATAAAATGTGCTTTTATACTCGTTTTGTTAGGTGCTGTCGGACTTACTGTTGCGATAACTGCACAGTATTTCGCCGCCAAAGCTGCAGTAGGATTTTCATGCCGCATTCGCCATGAACTAATGGAACATATAGGAACCTTGTCATTTTCTGACCTTGACAATATCGGTACATCAACGCTTATTGCAAGAATAACGGGAGATGTCAACCAAATTCAGCAGGGTGTAAATATGTTTTTACGCCTTCTGTTGCGCTCACCCTTTATCGTGTTTGGCGCTATGATAATGGCATTTATCGTTGATAGCAAAGCAGCGCTTGTGTTTGTTGCTGTAATTCCGATTTTGTTTCTGATCGTGTTTGCAATAATACTTATTACAATGCCGAAATATAAAAAGGTTCGCTTGGCAAATGACAGCGTTATGACCTCTGCAAGAGAAAATCTTTCAGGCGCACGCATTATTCGTGCTTTTAATATGGAGGAGCATGAAACCGAGGTTTTCTGCGAGCGTACCTCTCTGTGGACACGCTTGAATAAAGTAACCGGAACAATATCTGCTCTTTTAAATCCACTCACTCTTGTAATAATCAACCTAGGTATCGCCGCAGTTATTTACAGCGGTGCTATCCGTGTGGATACAGGGGTGTTGAGTCAGGGCGAGGTCGTTGCACTTTATAGCTATATGGCGCAGATATTAGTTGAGGTAATAAAGCTTGCCAATACCGTCATTCTGGTTACAAAATCATTCGCCGCAGGTTCAAGAGTAGCCGAGGTGTTGAATACCGAGAATGTACAAAAGGTAATAGAGTCAAATAAAAGTTCAAATAGTTATATTGAATTTTCAAATGTTTCGCTCGCATATCACGGTTCCGATGAAGCATTAAGCAATATCAGTTTTACTGCGAGCAGAGGAGAAACAGTGGGAATTATCGGTTCTACCGGCTCCGGTAAGACTTCACTTGTTGCATTGCTCGCAAGATTTTACGATGCAACAAAAGGAGATATTTATATTGACGGTAAGGATATAAAAAGCTATGAAATATCTGCTCTTCGCAGAAAGATAGGCTTTGTTATGCAAAAAGCAGAATTGTTTTCAGGCACTATTCGTGAAAATTTGCTTTTTGGTAATGAAAACGCTGAAAAGGAGCAGATAAAGACTGCAATTGAGTATTCGCAATCTGTTGATATAATAGCATCAAAGAGCAATGGACTTGATGAAAAAATAGAGCAGGGCGGTAAAAATCTTTCGGGCGGTCAGCGACAGCGCTTATCCATTGCCCGTGCGCTGATAAGAGAGCCGGAGATCCTTGTGCTTGATGACTCAACCTCTGCACTTGATGCAGTAACAGACGCAAATTTGCGTAAGGCGATAAAGGATTTGCCGAGTGCTCCTACTGTGTTTATTGTTTCTCAGCGCACATCATCAATAATGAATTGCGATAAGATAATCGTGCTTGATGACGGTGAAACGGTTGGGATCGGTACTCACAAGGAACTGCTTTTATCCTGTAAGGTCTACCGTGAGATATATGAGTCACAGTTCAGCGAGGAGGAGAATGTATGAAAAAAGCAACTCTTCTAAGACTGATCGGTTACATCAAAAAGAGCACTCCGGCGCTGATACTCACTTTAGTACTCGCTGCCGCAACAGTAATACTCAATCTGTATATTCCAATACTTGCAGGCGAGGCTATTGACTGCATCGTGTCGAAGGGCAATGTGAACTTTGAATTGCTAGTTCCGATTTTGATAAAAATCGGTGTTTATTCTGCTGTCAGTGCGCTGCTTTCGTGGTGTATGAATGTGATAAACAACCGCATTGCATATCACACTGTCCGTGATATGCGTAATGACGCATTCAAAAAACTCAACAGACTCCCTATAAGCTATATTGATTCACATCCTCACGGTGATCTTGTAAGCCGTATAGTCACCGATACCGAAACTGTGTCAGATGGTCTTATTATCGGCTTTACCAATCTTTTCAGCGGTGTTATGACTATAATTGCAACGCTCGCTTTTATGCTTTCTATTAATGTGTATATCACGCTTGTTGTAGTTGTGGTAACACCTATATCTCTGCTGGTTGCAAAGTTTATCGCAAGCAGAACCTATTCGTTGTTTAAGCAGCAATCGGAAACGGTCGGCGAAGAAACAGCATTTATCAATGAATATATAACAGGGCAGAAGACGGTCAAGGCATATTCAAGGGAAGTGGATGTGACTGAACGCTTTGATGAAATAAACGAAAGATTGCGTCGTCATTCCTTGAAAGCAATATTCTATTCCTCAATCACAAATCCCTCAACACGGTTTGTAAACAGTATAGTTTATATGGGCGTTGCGTTGTTTGGCTGTATTTCCATAATCAGCGGATCGGGACTTACTGTCGGAAATCTTTCTGCGTTTTTGAGCTACGCAAATCAGTATACAAAGCCGTTTAATGAAATATCCGGTGTTATCACCGAACTGCAAAATGCTTTTGCCTGTGCTGATCGTGTATTCTCATTGCTTGATGAGCAAGAGCAGACGCCGGATGCAGATAATGCTGTAGATTTAGTTGATGCAAACGGTAATGTATTATTTAAGAATGTTGATTTTTCATATACCTCTGATCGTGAGCTCATCAAAGATCTGTCACTCTGTATAAAGAGCGGCCAGCATATTGCAATAGTCGGTCCCACCGGTTGTGGAAAGACCACGCTTATCAACCTTTTAATGCGTTTTTATGATGTTGACAGCGGCGAGATATCAGTAGACGGTGTTGATATCAGAAACATAAAAAGATGCGCTTTGCGCCGTAATTACGGTATGGTATTGCAGGATACATGGATTATGAGCGGTAGTGTGCGTGATAATATCAGACTTGGTAATCCGGATGCGACCGATGAAGAGGTCATTGATGCTGCGAAGCGTGCACATGCACATAGCTTTATCAAGCGTCTGCCTAACGGCTACGATACTGTTATTTCCGATAACGGCGGACTTTCTCAAGGACAAAAGCAGCTTCTGTGTGTTGCGAGAATAATGCTGACAACACCATCTATGCTTATTCTTGACGAAGCAACATCCTCTATTGATACAAGAACGGAAATGAAGATTCAGGATGCATTTTCTGTATTGATGAAAGAAAAAACTGCGTTTATTGTTGCTCACCGATTGAGTACTATAAAAAATGCGGATATGATAATTGTTATGAATAACGGCAATATCGTTGAAACAGGAAGTCATAGTGACCTTATAAAGCAAGCCGGTTTTTATGCCAAACTGTATAACAGTCAGTTTGATAGAGCTAATTAAAAAAGTCTGTTGCATTAAATAATAATGCAACAGACTTAAAACTTTTTAATTCGCATATTCTTCATACATTCAACGGAACTACCGCAACTACTGCCTAACAGCGAAGCGAGAAGATAAATAATATGCCGCAACAAACAACTCACCGACTTTCCTTATGTTGCGTTACATATAACCAACCGGAGGATTATATTAGATCCTTGATAATATCAAGCACAAATATCATTGAAAGAACGAGCGTAAAAAGACCGCAAATAATAAAATACAGAGTGCGTGACCCTTTGCCTTTGAAATTTGCGCCTGCAAGTCCGATTATAATACAGGTTATGATAAGCGCCATAAAAATTACACAGGTATTGATGCTCACAGCT
>JAFPAK010000351.1 GCA_017390825.1 Clostridia bacterium | reverse complement strand
TAAAAGCGGCAGTAAATCAATGCGAAGCATTGTATATATTAGTGGCGAAGCCACACCTTTTCTTTTATCTCTTCTTTCTTATCTTTTATCTGGAAAAGTCACACAGTTTTAGAGAAGAGTGAAAAGTGAAAAGAGAATAGTGAAAAGAACAAAAAAAAGCCACACGATGTGTGACTTTTCTTTTTGGAGCTGATAACCGGATTCGAACCGGTGACCTCTTCCTTACCAAGGAAGTGCTCTGCCACCTGAGCCATATCAGCAAAATATTCAACAAAATCTATTATATTAATATCACAACATTTTGTCAAGACATTTTTTCATTTTATCCACAGAATATTTACAAATTTATTTCTTTACATTGAGCAATAAATATAGTATTATATATATGTATAATTATATGCTAATGAAAGGATGTTTTTATTATGGTTCCTAAATATAAAAGAATACTATTAAAATTAAGCGGAGAGGCACTTGCCGGTAAAAATGGCTTCGGTCTTGATTTTGATACTGTTTTAAAAGTAAGCGAGAGTATTAAGAAAGTAACGGATATGGGTGTTCAGGTTGGCATTGTTGTCGGCGGCGGCAACTTCTGGCGCGGCCGTTCCAGTGGCAAGATGGATAGAACAAGAGCAGATCATATGGGTATGCTTGCAACTGTTATCAACTCCCTTGCCATCGCCGATGGGCTTGAGCAGGTTGGTGTGCCGGTGAGGGTACAGACTGCCATCGAAATGGATAAAATAGCTGAGCCGTATATTCGCGCAAGAGCTGTCCGCCATCTTGAAAAGGGAAGAGTTGTTGTATTTGGTTGCGGTACGGGCAATCCGTTTTTCTCGACAGACACAGGTGCAACCTTGCGCGCTGTTGAGATCGAGGCAGACATCGTATTCAAGGCAACTAATGTTGACGGCGTTTATGACTCCGACCCCAAAACAAATCCTGATGCAGTTAAATATGATGAGCTTGCATTTATTAGTGTGCTTAATGAAGGTCTTAAGGTAATGGACAGTACTGCTGCTTCGCTTTGTATGGATAATGACATGCCTATCCTCGTATTCTCACTTGAAGATACAGATAATATCGTCCGTGCGGTATGCGGAGAGAACATCGGAACTATTGTCAAGAATTAAATTTAAAGCCCGAATAAAATCGGCATAAATAAATTAGTATTAATATAAAGCCGAATTTTCGGCAGAACGGAGAGAGAAACTATGGAAATTATGAAAGAAAAAATGAACAAATCCCTCAATTCACTCGATAAGGAATACGGTTCTATCAGAGCAGGCAGAGCAAGCGCTGCTGTTCTTGATAAGATTGCCGTTGATTATTACGGTGTACCTACACCTATCGGTCAGATGGCTGCAATTTCTTCACCTGATGCAAGAACATTGCTTATTCAGCCTTGGGATATGAGCACCCTTAAAGAGATAGAAAAGGCAATTCAGGCATCTGATCTCGGTATCAACCCGAATAACGACGGTAAGTCTATCCGTCTTATATTCCCACAGCTTACCGAAGAGCGCCGTAAGGAGATTTGCAAGGATATTAAGAAATATGCTGAGGACTGTAAGATCGCTATCCGTTCTATTCGTCGTGACGCTATTGAGCGCTATAAAACAATGAAGAAGAACGGCGAGATCACAGAGGATGACCTCAAGAATTATGAGAAAAAGATACAAAATGAAACGGATAAGTTTTGCAAAGAGGCTGATACTCTCGCTGAGAAGAAAGAAAAAGAGATCATGTCTATCTAATCGGTAGGAAAGAGATATGTTTTTCAAGAAGGAAAAAATTGATTTTGATCGTTTGCCGCTGCACATAGGTATTATTATGGATGGCAACGGCAGATGGGCAAAGAAAAGAGGGCTGCCGCGCAGTGCCGGTCATTCAGCCGGCGCAAAACGGTTTCGTGAGATAGCAAGATACTGTAATAAAATAGGGATAAAGCATCTTACTGTTTATGCGTTTTCAACAGAGAATTGGAAGCGTCCTGACGATGAAGTATCGTCTATTATGAAGTTGCTTGAGGACTATCTGCGTGACGCTAAAAATTTCAAGGATGAGAATATAAAAGTTAAATTTGTTGGTGACCTTGAGCCCTTGAACGATACATTAAAGCAGCTTATCAAAGATGCTGAAGAAGGGTCACAGGATGCTACCGGTCTTATGTTGAACATAGCGTTGAATTATGGCGGAAGAGATGAGATTGTGTACGCAGTAAAGCAGCTTGTTGATGAGAATATCAACGCAGAGGATATTGATGAAAATTCAATATCAGACCGTATTTACACATCTGGTCAGCCTGATCCCGATCTCATTATTCGCCCAAGCGGTGAATACCGCTTGTCAAACTTTTTGCTTTGGCAGTCTGCATACAGTGAGTTTTGGTATTCAAATGTATTATGGCCGGACTTTTCATCAAGTGATCTTGATAAAGCTATTATAGATTTTCAAAAACGCAACCGCAGATTCGGCGGAGTGTAAATATCAGCGGAGGTTATATAATGAAGCAGCGTATTATCACCGGACTTATAGGTGTGGTTTTTGTAATATTGTTGTTGATATTCAGAACGAATATCATATTCAATATTGCAATTATGTTAGTTGCATTGGTTGCTGTAAATGAAGCTTTGTGTGCAACAAAAATGGTTAAAAATCTCGGAGTGTATCTGTTGTCGAGCTTATATGCGGCAATAGCACCGTATTACTGCTTCTTTGACATATCTCCCACAAGGGTATCTATAACAGCGGTTTATGCTTTCGCACTTATGATGATACTTATCACTCAACACGAAAAGGTTAGCATCAAAGAGATTACATATGCAGGCGCTATGACTGTGTTTATATCCAATTCACTTGCTGCATTGACTTATGTGAGCAATACCGGAATAGGTATTGACGGTCATAAATTTGACGGACTTATGATGCTGCTTATTGCTTTGGGCTCTGCATGGATCAGCGATACCGGTGCATATTTTGTTGGATCAAAATTCGGCAAGAATAAGCTTTGCCCGAAGGTCAGCCCCAAAAAGACTGTGGAAGGTCTTATCGGCGGCATTGTTACAAATGTATTGTTTTGCTTGATATTAGGTATTGTTTTCAATTCATTTGTTTTTGAGGGCTATAAAGCCAATCTCGGCTGGATGCTTCTTGTAGGATTTATCGGTACACTTGTAAGCACAGTCGGCGATCTTGTGTTCTCCTGTATCAAGAGAGAGTGCGGATTAAAGGATTATGGAAATATTATGCCGGGTCACGGCGGTATATTAGATAGGATCGACAGTCTTTTGGTAGTTTCGCCGTTTGTGTATATGTTTACACTTTATATCCCGATAATCGTTTACTAAAGAGGAATAGTTTATGAAGCTTACTATACTCGGTTCGACCGGTTCCATCGGCACACAAAGTCTTGATGTAGCCCGCCGTATGAATTATAAAATAGGTGCGTTGTGCGCTAATAAAAGTGTTGAAAAAATGGAGGAGCAAATTCGTGAATTTGCTCCTATCTTTGCCGTTATGTCAGATGAATCGGCGGCACGTGATCTCAAAGTGCGTGTTGCAGACACCACAACCCGTGTTTTATCGGGAGAAGAAGCGATAAGCTTTGTCGCATCAGATGATAGCTGTGATACGGTGCTGAATTCACTTGTCGGCATGATGGGTCTTGTTCCTACTGTTGCCGCAATTAATGCCGGAAAAAAGATTGCCCTTGCGAATAAGGAAACGCTTGTTGCAGGCGGCGATTATGTAATGAAGCTTGCAAAAGAAAAAAATGTTGATATACTGCCTGTCGATTCAGAGCATTCTGCGATATTCCAATGCCTTCAAGGTAAAGCACCGAACGGTGCACTGAAAAAGCTAATATTGACCGCATCGGGCGGTCCGTTCTTTGGCTATACTAAAGAAAAGCTGTCAACAGTTACCGCAGCTGATGCATTGAAGCATCCTAATTGGGATATGGGCAGCAAAATTACTATTGATTGCTCTACTTTAATGAATAAAGGATTTGAACTTATTGAGGCGGTGCATCTATTTGACGTAGAACCTGATAAGGTAGATGTTTTGGTTCACCGTGAAAGCATAATACACTCAATGGTGGAATATGAGGATAACTCTGTTATAGCACAATTGGGCGTGCCGGATATGCACATTCCGATTCAATATGCGCTTACATATCCAATGCGATATGTATCCGATGCAAAGCCACTTGATCTTGCAAAGATAGCAACTTTGAGCTTTTATGAACCGGATTATGAAACCTTTAACTGTCTTGCACTATGCAAACGTGCTATCAATATCGGCGGACTTGTGCCGTGTGCCGTAAACGGTGCGAATGAAGAGGCTGTAAAGCTGTTCTTAAAGGGGAAAATCGGCTTTTTGGACATTTACCGTCTTTGCGAAAATGCATATAACAAGCAAAAGAAGATAAATTATACAACAGTAGAGGAAGTTTTAGAGGCAGACAGAGCCGCAAGAGAGAGCGTTTGGGCTTGTAATTAATTTTTGGAGGCAGATTTATTAAGATGGGTGCTTTTTGGAACACTTTATGGCCTATACTTGTAGCAGTGCTGCTATTTGCAGTAATGATTTTTATACACGAATTCGGTCATTTTATTTTTGCAAAACTGTTTAAAATTAGGGTAAACGAGTTTGCCCTTGGCTTTGGCCCTACACTTTTTAAATTCACAAAAGGCGAAACAAAATATGCATTGCGTTTACTGCCGATAGGCGGATTTTGTGCTATGGAGGGTGAAAACGAAAGCAGCGACGATCCAAGAGCATTCTGTAATGCCAAGGTATATAAGCGTATGATAGTTGTTGCAGCAGGCGCCGTTTTTAATATCATACTCGGTTTTTTGTTTATGCTCTTTGTCGTTGGCTCTCAAAGCACCGTTGCAACAACTACTGTTGCACAGTTTGATGAATCAGCGACATCCAATGCAGACGGAGGTTTGCAGGTGGATGATAAGATATTGAAGATCAACGGCAGAACTTTATATTATCCGGACGACCTTTTGTATATGCTCGGCCATGATAACGATGGTGCGGTCGATATGGTAGTTGAGCGTAACGGCAAAAAGGTAACACTTGATAGCGTAAAGTTTCCTGTTGTTGAAGAGGAAGGTCAAAAATTTATGACCATGGATTTTAAGGTCTATGGTAAAGACAACAATATCCTTACAACAATAAAAGACGGATTCTGGGGTACAATTTCAATGGGACGGCTTGTATGGATGTCACTTGTCGACCTTATTACAGGAAGATACGGACTCAATGAGATGTCCGGAGTAGTCGGTGTTACGCAAGCTGTTTCCGGTGCAGTTAACGAAGTTGCCAGCAACGGTTTAGACGGGCTTATATATCTTATGAAAATGCTTTGTTTGATAACAGTTAATCTTGGCGTTTTCAATTTATTGCCCGTGCCTGCGCTTGACGGATCAAGGTTGTGGTTTTTGGCGATCGAAGGTGTGCGTGGTAAACCCGTCAAGCATGAGGGCATAGTTCATGCAGTCGGTATGGCACTATTGATGCTTTTAATGGTTGTTTTGATATTCAAAGACCTTTGGGTCTGGATAGGATAAAAATATGGCTGATTATACAAGAAGAATAAAGATAGGTAATATTACTATCGGCGGCGGAAGTCCGGTTGCAATACAGTCGATGCTCAACCGTCCTGCAGCTGATATAGAGGCTAATGTTACGCAGGCTGTAGAGCTTGAAAACGCAGGCTGTGAAATAATCCGCACCGCTGTTCCTGACATTGAAGCTGTTAACCTTATATATGCTTTGAAAAATGCAGTGAGCATTCCTGTGGTTGCCGACATTCATTTCGATTATCGAATTGCACTCGAATGTGTTGCAGCAGGAGTTGATAAGATACGCATAAACCCCGGTAATATCGGTGGTGAGGATAGGGTAAAGGCGGTTGCGGTTGCTTGCAAAAATGCAGGGGTACCTATAAGAGTTGGTGTGAATTCAGGCTCCGTTGAAAAGAGTATTCTTGAAAAGTATGGCGCTGTTACATCAAAGGCACTTGTTGAAAGTGCGCTTTATCATGTAGCATTGCTTGAAAAATATGATTTTTACGATACAGTAATTTCGATGAAAGCTTCCGATGTAAAGCTTATGTTTGATGCATACAAATATGCAGCGTCTGTTACAGACTATCCGTTGCATCTAGGTGTTACCGAAGCAGGTACCGAGCGTATGGGTACCGTCAAATCTGCAGCGGGTATAGGCGGGCTGTTGCTTTCCGAAATAGGTGATACCATCCGTGTTTCGCTTACCGACGATCCTGTTAAAGAAATTGCAGCAGCAAAGGATATCTTAAAAGCAATAGGTTTGCGTGAATTCGGCGTAAATGTAGTATCGTGCCCTACCTGCGGTAGAACGAAGATCGATCTCATTTCTTTGGCAAGCCGTGTTGAGAGTGCACTTAAGGACTGTAATAAGCAGATAACTGTTGCGGTAATGGGCTGTGCGGTAAACGGACCTGGCGAAGCAAGATCAGCTGATATCGGCATTGCCGGTGGTGATGGTTGCGGGCTTATTTTCAAAAAAGGCGAGATAGTCCGCAAAGTTAAGGAAAATGAATTGTTTGATGAGTTAATGAAAGAAATAGATGCTTTATAAAAATAAAGGGGAAAGTTAAAGTTGGCAAGAAAAGTAGTCGAGATTTTCGGCGGTATGATATCCAAGGAAACTGCTGATGCAATTGCGGATGCAACGCTTTCATTTTGCAGGATCAATCGTGATGATCGCATAATGTGTTGTGAGATAGTGTGTTTTCATCATTTAGAGCAAGAAGATGTATTGCGTCTCGAAAATGAAATAAAGTCAGGGCTTAATCTGAATTCGCTCACTTGTGATATTACATACGAGAATGTTGAGTTTATAGAGGAATATTGCAAGGATATCGTTGAATGGATAAAAAGAGTAAGTCCTAAATTCAACGGAATTTTTGCTGATGCTGTTTTTACATATTCAGACGGTGTGCTTAATATCGAACTCAAAAACGGCGGTGCAAAGATGATAGAGTCGTTTGACTTTACATCAAAGATACGAAATTATATTGTTCGAACATATTCAAAAGCAGTTGAAGTAAAGCTTTCAGGTGTGCTTGAGGTAACTGAGGAGATGGCAAAGGAAAACACTCAGAGGGCTGAACAAAAAATGCGCGAGGAAGCTGAAAAGCAGAAGAAAAAAACAGTTGTGCATACCGCACCTCCTGCAGATGATATGCCCTTCTATATGGAGGGTGCAAAACTGTTGTACGGCAAGGAGATCAAGAAAAAGCCTACACCGATATGTGATGTCGATCCTAATGACGGTGAAGCAGTGATCTGGGGTGATGTTTTCCAATTCGATGAGCGTGAGACAAAATTCGGATCAAGGTGGAGAATCACTTTTTATATCACCGACTACACAGGGTCATTTATTGTTAAGACTCAGCGTGCTATTGAAGGCTTTGAGCACGATGCTATCGGTAATCTTAAAGGAAAAACGGTCCTTGTATCAGGCAGAGTAGATTACGATGAATTTGAGAAGGAATTTGTGCTTAATCCTCGTAATATAATGGTGGTTGACCGTTATGAAAAGGGGGATACTGCCGAAGATAAACGTGTTGAACTGCATATGCATACAAATATGTCTTCAATGGATGCATTAACGCCTGTTGAAGATCTTGTTAAACGTGCTTATAAGTGGGGGCATAAGGCTATCGCTGTGACTGATCATGGTGTTGTTCAGTCATTTCCGGGTGCAATGAATGCAGTAGAGGATATTCGTCGAGGTGGCGGTGAATTCAAAATACTTTACGGTGTTGAGGCTTATTTTGTCAATGATACGGTAGGTGCGGTTCACGGCCACGATACAACACCGCTTGACGGAGAGTTGATAGTTTTCGATGTAGAAACAACGGGATTAAGTCCTGCAAAGGAACGCTTGACGGAAATCGGCGCTGTTCGTCTTGTAAACGGTGAGGTTAAAGAGGAGTTTGATATCTTTGTCAATCCCGAAATGCCTATACCTGCTAAAATAGTCGAGCTTACCGGAATAACCGATGAAATGGTAAAGGAAGCGCCAAAGGAAGCGGAAGCACTTCGTCAGTTTATTGAGTTTTGCGGCAACTCAAATGTGCTTATAGCGCATAATGCGAATTTTGATATGTCGTTTATAAATGCAGCGGCAAAACGAAGCAAAATTGACTTTGCACCAACATATATAGATACCGTTCCAATGGCACGGTCGCTTTATCCCGATTTGAAAAACCACAAGCTTGATACTGTTGCAAATGCATTAAAACTCGGAGAGTTCAATCATCACCGTGCTTGTGATGATGCGAGAGTTCTTGGCGAGATATTCCTGTGTATGTCCAAAAAACTGAAGCGTGAATGTGATTGCCACAGCGTTGACTGTATAAATTCCTCTCTTGCCGGAGGCGATCTTACCGCACTTGAACGATATCATACAGTTATACTTGTAAAGAATTATACCGGTCTGCGTAATCTTTATAAGCTCGTTTCAGATGCTCATTTGATAAACTATTTTGGTAGAAGAAAGAAGTTTCCGCATATTCTGCGTTCAGAGCTTGACAAATACCGTGAGGGGCTTATTGTAGGCTCTGCTTGTGAACAGGGCGAACTATATAAAGCCATTCTGAAAAACAAAAACTTCGGCGAACTGCTTGATATTGCATCATATTATGATTATCTTGAAGTACAGCCGGAGGGCAACAACGAATTTATGATTCGTGAGGGAATCGTGTCCTCAAGTGAGGAGCTTCATTCTCATGTTCGGCTTATAATTAAACTTGCAGACAAGCTGAACAAGCCCGTTGTAGCAACAGGTGATGTTCACTTTATGCGAAAAGAAGATGCAAAGTTCAGAGCGATCATTCAGGCAGGAAACGGATTTTCTGACGCAGATAATCAAGCACCGCTTTATCTTAAAACAACTGATGAGATGCTGCGTGATTTTAGTTATCTCGGCGAAGATAAGGCGAAAGAAATCGTTGTAACAAATACTAATCTTATTGCTGATATGATTGAGGATATCCGTCCAATACCAAAAGGAAGTTACCCTCCGACAATTGAAGGCTCTGATGAAAGCTTGCGTGAGGACTGCGAGCGTACCGCTGCTGAAATGTACGGCACTCCGCTTCCGGACGTTGTAAGAAAACGTCTTGATAAAGAGCTTAACTCAATTATCAACAACGGATTTTCGATCATGTATGTTTCGGCGCAAAAACTTGTTGCAGATTCAAATGCACACGGCTATCTTGTCGGCTCACGAGGCTCTGTCGGCTCATCGTATGTTGCGACTGCGGCGGGAATTTCAGAGGTTAACCCTTTGCCGGCTCATTATATCTGCAAAAAATGTAAATATTCTGAATTTTTCACTCATGGTGAATATGATTCAGGCTTTGATCTTCCGCCTAAAAAGTGCCCGGCTTGCGGTGAAGAATTGCATCGTGACGGACATAACATCCCATTTGAAACCTTTCTTGGATTTAAGGGAGATAAAGTTCCTGATATTGACCTTAATTTCTCAGGCGAGTATCAGTCTTCGGCACATAGATACACCGTAACACTTTTCGGTGACGGTAAGGTGTTTAAAGCAGGTACTATCGGTACTCTTGCCGATAAGACAGCATACGGATATGTACGCAAATATGCCGAGGAGCGTGGGCTTAATCTCAACAAAGCGGAGATTGCACGAATGACCAACGGATGCACAGGAATCAAGCGTACCACCGGTCAGCATCCTGCGGGTATGATCATAGTTCCGGCGGATAAGGAAATATATGATTTTTGCCCGGTTCAGCATCCTGCTGATGATATGAACAGCGATATTATAACTACGCATTTTGATTTCCATTCGATTCACGATACTATTTTGAAGCTTGATATTCTCGGTCATGATGTGCCGACTATATACCGTTATCTTGAAGATAACACCGGTATTCCCGTAATGAGTGTACCAATGAGCGATGAAAAGGTAATGAGCCTGTTCGTATCAACGGAAGCACTGGGTGTAACACCGGAGGACATCGGCGTTAATACCGGTACATTGTCGCTACCTGAGCTTGGCACACCATTTGTTCGGCAGATGCTTGAAGAAACACAGCCTAAAAACTTCTCTGATCTGTTACAGATTTCGGGACTATCTCACGGTACTGATGTATGGCTCGGCAATGCACAAGAGCTTATTCATAACGGCACCTGTACCATTTCAGAGGTTATCGGTACCCGTGATAATATCATGGTGTATCTCATTAACAAAGGGCTTGAAGAGGGTCTTGCGTTCAAGATAACTGAGATCGTCCGTAAGGGTAAAGCCAAAAAAATGCTTACCGAGGATATGGTTGCAGAAATGAAAAAGCATAATGTCCCCGATTGGTATATAGACAGCTGTTTTAAGATAAAATATATGTTCCCGAAAGCTCATGCGGCAGCATATATGATATCGGCTTTGCGTCTTGCGTGGTATAAGGTCTATCGTCCGATAGAATTCTATGCAGCATATTTTACGGTACGCGGTGAGGATATGGACGGCTCAACAGTTATGAAGGGCAGAGCAGCTGTTAAGGAACGAATGCGAGAGATCGAATTCAAGGGTAAGGAAGCCACTGCAAAGGACAACGGCACCTTTACCACTATGCAGATAGTCAATGAAATGTTTGCAAGAGGTATTGAATTTTTACCTGTCGATCTGTATAAGTCAAAAGCTAAAATCTATGCACTTGAAGACGGGAAAATTAGATTACCGTTCTCGTCTATCAACGGTGTAGGTGAAAATGCGGCAATAGCACTCGAAAAAGCTGCGGCTTCCGGAAAATTCATTTCGCAGGAGGACATTCAAAGAGAATCCGGTGTTTCTAAAACAGTAATGGAAACCCTTAATGAATGCGGTGCTTTCGGCACATTGCCTGAAACAAACCAAATAAGCTTCTTTTAAAATAAAGCCGTAGCAGTAAACAATAACTGCTACGGTTTTTATCTTTTTACTATAAGCTTGTCAATTGAATTTCTTTTCTTATATATATCGAGATATATAAGTGAACACTTTTTATACGCTGCAAAAGTCTTTTTGGCTTTTTCTTCATCTCCGTAGACCTTCCAGCAGCCGACACATTTTGCACATTTAGCATTGTTTGCGATAAAGCCTTCAACATCCTCTGACGGATAACCTAAAAACAATCCGACCTCATGCGGAAACCCGCCAGCAGCACAAAGCCGTTGTTGCAGCTTTATTACACATTTTTGCGGACATTCAAGCGGATATTCAAGGTTACGAAGAATTTGCTGCGCCGAATGATCATTAAGATCATTCTTTAATTTTTTCGGTCGGTATACATAGAAAACAACCCTTTGATTTTCACATTTCAAAGGAATCATACGAAGCCCTTTAGGAACCAGTCTTTTATTCATACAGCGAATGAAGTCAAAAACCTCGTTTTTGCTTTTGTATTTACAGCAGAACATACTGCCGGTTTTAAGCCCGGCAAGGGTGGGGGAGCATTGGATTATCATCATTTCTTCAGACATATTCAAGCTCCTTTTGTATGCTGAGCCAAAATATCTTTAAGTGCTGATATTGAGCTTCTGCTGCATCTTGCAATATTTAGATCCTGTTTTTTGCTTCATTCATTACCGAACGCAGCATCTTATGTGACATAGTACTTGTGAAAAGAACTATTAAGTCAGGACTTCCGAAATCCTTGAGCGCATTTGTCATTTTTGCATATACCTTAGCTTTACATT
>JAFPAK010000041.1 GCA_017390825.1 Clostridia bacterium | reverse complement strand
ATTTTTGTGTCTATATGAAAATTTTTTACTCTTATAACTGAACAATGCGTTTGAATCCTTTACCATCTTTTTCAGGATAAGTATAACGCCATTGGTCATATTCTTCTTTAGTAATTTCTCCGTCAATAAATCTCTGATACTCTTTCTGCCAAGCAGAAATCATTTTAAACATTTCTAAATAGCTTTGATTTTCTGTATCAAGAGTAATACATACCTGACCATCAATGTTATTCACTTTAAGACCATACATATCTTCAAGTGCAAACAGTGTGTGCATTAAACCGATATATGAATCAATATTAGGCACATCAAGAGCTGAAGGACATACATCAAGATGCTCAGCGAAAGCCTTGATTACATCTTCCTTTGGAATTCTTGTTTCCGATTCATATTGAGCCACACGAACATCGGCAGCATTTTCAGGGTAGTTAAGTTTTAATCCTAACTCTTTCTGTGTAAACTTTCTTAAATTACGAAAGAACTTAATTCTTTGACCAATAGCCATAATAAACACCTCGTATATTAAACTTCTTAATTTAGTATATCACACAAAATTGGAAAAATCAAGAGATTTAAGAAATTAAATTAAAAAGTTTAGAAATTTATCAAAAGGGGTTGACAAATACTAAACAAATCTGTATAATATAAATGACACTAAACAAAATAATTTAGTGCGAAATAAAACAAGGAGGTAAAACCTATGGAAAAAACATTATTTATGAGAGCCGCAGAAGTAGCTGAAGTGCTTGGAGTTTCTGAAACTTATGCTTATAAACTCATTAAAAAGCTGAATGAGGAACTCAAAGCAAAAGGTTACCTCGTAATTGACGGCAGAATCAACCGTGAATATTTCATGGAAAAGGTTTATTCAAAAGAATATGGAAAGGAGGTGAATTAAATGCCGGCTTACAAAGACTCGAAAACGGGTAAATGGTACACTTCGTTCTATTATACTAATTGGAATGGAGTCAGAGAAAAGAAAATGAAAAGAGGGTTTGAAACAAAAAAAGCAGCTCTTGAGTGGGAAAGAGATTTTCTTATGAAATCACAAGCTAACCTTGATATGCGATTTGATTCATTCGTTGAACTTTATATCGAGGATTTACAGCATCGAATTAAAGAAAACACATTTAAAACAAAAAATAGTGTGATAAACAGTAAGATTATACCGTTTTTCAAAAACAAAAAGTTAAGCGAAATTACTGTTAAGGATGTTATCAAATGGCAGAATGAATTGTTGGCTTATGAGGATGAGGATGGAGATCCGTTTTCTCAAACATATCTCAAGCAAATGCACAATCAGCTTACCGCAATTTTCAATCATGCAGTACGCTATTATGATTTGAAAGAAAACCCGGCAACAAAAGCAGGACCTATCGGTGAAAAAGAAGCAGGTGAAATTGTCTTTTGGACAAAAGAAGAGTATTCGAAGTTTGCTGAAACTCTGATGCACAAGCCTAAATCTTATTATGCATTTGAGATTCTGTATTGGTGTGGCATCCGATTAGGAGAACTTTTAGCCTTAACTCCTGAAGATTTTGATTTTGAGAAAGGTACTCTCAGGATTAACAAATCATATCAAAGGATAGATAAAAGAGATGTAATAACACCGCCTAAAACCAAAAAGAGCAACAGAATCATAAAGATGCCTGAATTCCTTTGTGAAGAGGTCAAAGAATATTTGAATATGCTATATGGCATAAAACCTACTGACAGAATTTTCTTGATTTCAAAAAGCTTTCTGCACCACGAAATGACAAGAGGTTCAGAAGCAGCAGGAGTTAAGCGAATTAAGGTTCACGCACTCAGACATAGCCATGTAAGTCTTTTGATTGATATGGGATTCTCTGCAGTTGCAATAGCTGCTCGTGTGGGACACGAAAGCATTGATATTACATATAGATATGCTCACTTGTTCCCGACAACACAAAATGAAATGGCAAGTAGACTTGATAATGAAAGGATTGATTCACTTGGAAAAGAAGCTTGACAAAAGAGGTAGATGGAGAAACAAGGCTACATCGTTTATGATGTCACCGGAAGAAAGAGCCGATTTGGATGTTCGTGTTAGTCTTTCAGGACTTACCAAACAGGAATATATGGTAAGACGTTTGCTCGAAAGAGATGTAATAGTTCAGCCAAGCTCAAGAATTTTTAAGGCATTAAGAGACCAAATGACGGAAATCTTAAGCGAACTTAAAAGAATTGAAAACGGCGCAGAAGTAGATGCAGACTTGCTTGCCGTTATCGAAATGGTGGCGGTAACCTACAATGGTTTGCAAGAAAAGTAAAAGTCCCAAAGTATCGGCAAATACTTCGGGACGAGGAATGTGGTAAACACTCCAAACTTTACACATACAGTTTACCACATTTCTATTGAAAATTCAATAGGAGGTGATAAAAATGTCAGATTTAAAGCTGATAAATATGCAGGATGTTGAAGTTGAAGAAGTAAAATGGCTGATTTATCCCTTTATCCCATACGGAAAGATAACGATAATTCAAGGCGATCCCGGTGAGGGAAAGACAACTCTTGTGCTTCAAATTATTGCAAGGCTT
>JAFPAK010000350.1 GCA_017390825.1 Clostridia bacterium | reverse complement strand
GTTGCAATTGCAGCCGCTATCTTCTCGGTTCTTGCAATCGGATGTTACCTGCTTTGCTACAAGCTGGTTACAGAGCGTGTTGTAATCGAATCAACAAATGAAAAAGGACCTTCAGTCGGCAAAATGCTCAAGAGCGCACTTACTAACCGCGCACTTTTGTCAATCATCGTTGCATCAATCTTTATGCTGCTTTCACAATTGACCATGCAGAATATGATGTCTTACATCTATGTTGACTATTACAATTCAGCTTCACTTCAGAGTGTAGGTTCAATGGTAATGTTAGTTGGTATGATGTTAGCTGCAGTTATTGCAAAGCCGCTGGTTAAAAAGTTCGGTAAAGCAGAGGTTTCTGTTGTTTCCAGCGTATGCGGCGCTATACTTTGCGTTGTCATCTGGCTTATAAAGCCGAACGTTTACATCTATATGGCACTTACAACACTCTATTGGTTCTTCCTCGGCGTATTCTCTATGGTATGCTGGGCACTTATTACCGACGTAATCGACTATTCCGAGATTAAAAACGGTGTTCGTGAAGACGGCAGCGTTTACTCGCTCTACTCATTCGCAAGAAAACTCGGTCAGGCACTCGCCTCCGGTATGGCAGGTTGGTTGCTCTCAGCTATTGGCTATAACGAAAATGCTTTGGCAGCAGGTGTTGCACAGACACAGGCGGTAAAGAGCGGCATTTTCTCTATCGGCAATTTAGTTCCTGCAATCGGCTTGCTGGCATTGGCCGCTGTACTTTGGCTCTGGTATCCCCTGCACAAAAAGCAGGTAGATAAAAATGTTGCTTTGCTCAAGGAAAAACACGCAGCAGAAGAACTTAAGGGTGAATAATCAGAATTTATGATTTTACGGTGTCTGACAAAACAGATGCCGTAAAATCGACAATACACCTCATCACGATCTGTTCCTAAGGAGGAAACACAATGAGAAAAATTATTAATTTCAATGCAAAATGGGCGTTCGCAAAGGGCGGTGATGAAATTCCGTCAACTATGCCTGAAAAATGGGTATTTGTAAATCTGCCCCATAGCTGGAATGCTATCGACGGTCAGGACGGCGAAAACGACTACTATCGTGGCAAGTGCCACTATGCAAAGAAGCTTATCAGATCCGAGCTTCCTGAAGCTGACCGCTATTACATCGAGATCAAAGGTGCCAATTCATCGGCTGACCTTTATATAGACGGCAAAGCGCTCGCTCATCACGACGGCGGCTATTCAACATGGCGTGTTGATATTACCGACGCTATTTGCAATGAGAGCCTTGTTGTGATTGCAGTTGACAACTCACCCAATGAAACCGTATATCCGCAGACTGCTGACTTTACATTCTACGGCGGTCTTTACAGAGATGTTAATATCATTTGTGTTAGTGAGTCACATTTTGACCTTGATTACTACGGTGGTCCCGGACTTGCAGTAACTCCCGAAATCATCGGTGACGATGCAAAAATTAAGATCGATGCTTATGTGACCGCTTCAAAGCTTGGTCAAACACTTGTATATACAATCAAAGATGCAGACGGCAACACAGTTGCCGAAACAGAGATTTCTGATGTATCGGCTGTTCTTGAGATCAAAAATGTTCATCGCTGGCATGGCAGAAAAGACCCTTATCTATACACCGCTGAAATCCAACTCAAGGACGATACCAGGGTGCTTGATAATGTATCAGCACGCTTTGGCTGCCGTACTTTTGAAATTGATGCTGACAGTGGATTTATACTTAACGGTGAGGAATATCCGCTCCGTGGCGTATCACGCCATCAGGACAGATGGGGCTACGGCAACGCACTTCTTCCCGAACACCACGAAGAAGATATTAATCTTATCTGTGAGGTCGGTGCTACTACAATCCGTCTTGCTCACTATCAGCACGATCAATATTTCTATGATCTGTGTGATGAGCGAGGACTTGTTATTTGGGCAGAAATACCCTACATCTCCAAGCATATGCCGAACGGCAGAGAAAACACTATCTCACAGATGAAGGAACTTATTATTCAAAACTACAACCACGCTTCTATTGTTGTATGGGGACTTTCCAACGAAATCACCATGGGCGGCGAGGAAGATCCCGATCTTCTGGAAAATCATCCTAAACAATCTTGTACATGAGATGGATAAGACACGCCTTACAACTATGGCTTGCCTTACAATGTGCAAGATAGATTCTTCTATCATTCAGATACCCGATGTTGTGTCCTACAACCACTATTTCGGTTGGTACGGCGGCGACACATCCATGAATGGACCTTGGTTTGATAAATTCCACAAAAAACATCCGAATATCCCGATCGGCTGTTCAGAATACGGATGCGAAGCGCTAAATTGGCACACCTCCAATCCTACACAGGGTGACTATACCGAAGAATATCAGGCATACTACCACGAAGAGCTTATCAAGCAACTGTTTACACGCAAATATATGTGGGCTACTCACGTATGGAATATGTTTGACTTTGGTGCTGACGCACGAAATGAAGGCGGCGAAAACGGTCAGAATCACAAAGGCCTTGTTACATTCGACCGCAAGTATAAGAAGGACTCATTCTATGCATATAAAGCATGGCTGTCTGACGAGCCGTTTGTTCATATCTGCGGTAAGCGCTATGTTGACCGTGTTGAGGATGTCACAAAGGTTACCGTATATTCAAACCAGCCTGCTGTTGAGCTCTTTGCAAACGGTGAAAGCCTCGGCGTAAAGACCTGCGAGGATCATTTCTTCTATTTTGATGTTCAGAACATCGGCGAAACAAAGCTCGTTGCTGTAGCAGGCGAGCAAAAAGATGAAAGCGTTATCCGCAAGGTCGAGGTATTTAATGAGGAATACAGGCTTAAAGAAAAAGGCGCTATCCTTAACTGGTTCGATATTGAAGCACCTGAAGGTTATTTCTCACTCAATGATAAATTAAGTGATATTATGAGCACTGTCAGAGGCAAGATGATATTTGCAGGTCTTGCAGCAAAGCTTATGGGCGGTCTTGGCGGTGATAAGCCGAAAGCAGCAGGCTTTGAAATGACAACCGATATGATGCAGATGATGGGCGGCTTTACCGTGATAAGACTGACAAGCCTTATGGGTACAGCAGGCGTTTCTGTTACAAAAGAACAGTTGCTTGAGCTTAATGCACAGCTCAATAAAATTAAAAAGCCCAAAAAGTAAAGGTTAAAACACGCTTGCACTATTGTGTGTGCAACATGTTGGGGGACCAAAACGGCAGGATTTACATCCTGCCGTTTTGTATTGTAATAAATTTTTTTAAAAAATTTTTTAT
>JAFPAK010000349.1 GCA_017390825.1 Clostridia bacterium | reverse complement strand
GTTGAATTTGTAGACGAACTTCCCAAGACCATCAGTGGTAAGGTAAGACGTGTAGAAATCCGTAAAAACGACATGAAAAAAATGAGCAAGTAATGTCTTTTTAAGCCGCAGGGATATAACAATCCTGCGGCTTAATTTGAAATCGAGGTGAACACGTTGAAAAAGACATATGTAACTTCTATGCCAAATCATATTGGAGCCTTTTTGAAGGCAAGCAACTGCTTTTCTAAGTTGGGTATAAACATTACCCGTGTAAGCTATAACAAAGCGGTTGACTCACATACATTGTTTATTGATGCAGAAGGTACGGAAGAACAATTAATGAAAGCGGATACCGAGCTTGAAAAAATAGGATATTTGCAGAGTAATGCAAATAAAACAAGCATTGTGTTAATAGAGTTTTGCCTTCCCGATGTTCCGGGAAGTGTAACCAACGTGCTTGAACTTATATATGAATTTAATTTTAATATCTCCTATATTAGTTCTCAAGAAAACGGAACGGATTATCAGTATTTCAAAATGGGTTTGTATGTTGATGATTCGGATAAAATTTCAAAGTTCTTAAAGGAAGCAGAAAAACTTTGTAAGGTTCGTGTGATTAACTATAACAGTTCGGAAAAGGTGTACGATAATAGCATTTTCTATAACACCTATGTTATGGGATTGTCTCAAACAATGGGGCTTTCCGAAGAAGTGAGTCGAGAACTGTTGGTTCACGTAAATCTTGCAATGCAAACACTCGACGAGCAAGGTTTATCTCCTTACCGAACCTTTGACAGTATCAGCAAATTTGCAGAGCTTCTTGGCGCTTCTAAGGGCAAAAACTTTAATCCACGCATCAGCACACATAAAATAACCGATAACACGGTAATCACACTTATTGAGCCGCCTTGTGGTAGCAATACCATAATCATAAAAAGTAATGATAAAGTTTTATTTGTTGATAGCGGATATGCTTGCTACGGCGACGAGATGGTTGAAGTGTTCCGAAAAATTCTTCCGGATTTTGAACAAATGGAAAAAACAATTCTTGTGACCCACGCCGATGTAGATCATTGCGGTTTGCTTCCGATGTTCGACAATATAATTGCAAGTACAAAAACTGCAAATTGTCTTACAAATGAATACGAGGGTAAGAATGGGTACAGAGAATCCAATCCGCTCCACAAACCGTATATAAATATTTGCAAAATTTTAACATCATATCAAGCCGTGAATCCCGATAAGATAGCTGCTCTGTGGAACGATATTCCCAATCTTACTGAAGCTCTTACACAAATTGGATTCTTTGATTTTGAGGAATTCCATTTTGAAGTGTATGAGGGCAAGGGCGGTCATTTACCCGGTGAGATCGTATTGATAGACTATTCAAAGCATATTGCTTTTACGGGTGATATCTATATCAACACGCACGGATTAACTGCAGAACAAGCTGAATATAACCAATATGCACCAATCCTTATGACTTCGGTTGATACCGACTCTAAATTGTGTTTGGAAGAAAGAAAGGCAATAATGCAAAGGCTCGGTGTTGGACAGTGGCAGATATTCGGTGCGCACGGTTTCAAGAAAGATTATTCTGTAAATTAAAAAACGAACAATTGATAGAATTTTCAAAAGTTTCGATTAAATACCTGCGAAGTAAACACGCAAATGTTTTTAACAAATTTGCTCTTCAGCTGTTTTTATGGTATAATATTAAAAAAATCAATTGGGTTAGAAATGGATATAAAAGTAACAGACGTAAGATGCCAAAAGGGCGATGCCGCATTTTTGATTGATGACGGCAAAACAAGTATTTTATATGACACGGGCTTCGGCTTTACAGGATATGCGGTTGCCGAGAATATCAAGAGAAGCCTCGGCGAGCGTACGCTCGATTACATATTTCTGACGCATTCACACTATGACCACGCGCTCGGTAGTGCCTACGTTTTAAGGCATTTTCCGCGTGCAAAGGTTGTGGCAGGCACATATGCGGCAGATGTGTTCAAGCGTGACGGCGCAAAGCGGGTGATGAAGGAGCTGGATTACAAGTTTGCGAGAACCTGCGGAGTTACCGATTATGAATTTTTAGGTGACGAATTAAGAGTAGATATTCCTGTTGACAACGGAGATATCGTTAAAGCGGGCGATATGGAATTCGAGGTCATAAGTCTACCCGGACACACCCGTTGCTGTGTTGCATTCTATTTCGCAAAAGAGGGATTGCTGCTCTCAAACGAAACGCTTGGCGTATATGACGGTGATACAACCATCCTTCCTGCCTGCCTCGTCAGCTTTTCCAATACGATTTCTTCGATTGAAAAAATTGAAGAACGCAAGGTGATGTCTATCGTTGCTCCGCACTTGGGGCTTCTGTGAACGGCAGGTCCTTCATCCACCAATGGGCCATACCGCAGTGATTCGTAACGATGTCCATCAGAATCTTCAGACCACGTTGGTGAGCCTGCTGCACATATTCACGATAGAGCTCGTTGCTAC
>JAFPAK010000348.1 GCA_017390825.1 Clostridia bacterium | reverse complement strand
GTTAAAAACAGCCGTGGCAAATACGAATGGCATACCATAAACACCTTGAAGGATAATATTCATTGCTACGATATGATCAAGTATGACGGTGAGTATTTCTTCTGCGGCTCCAATGTAAATTATATTGACGGATACGAGAGGAGTATGGGTACTGTCTTCCGTTTTGACGGAGATGATATGCTCAACAGTACTCAAGACGATTACACTGTCGTTCCGTTTATAAACAAACACGGCAATGTTATTTCATATACCGATGAACAGGGTGTGCCGCGTGTGTATGAGTTTTGTGAATACAAAGGCGAGCTTTATGCGTATTATCGTGACCCGTACATTAAGTACTATGATCAGTATTATAATTATAATGGTATATATAAATACAATAAGCTGACAAAGCAGTTTGAATACTGTGTGGGTATGTCTCTTGATATTCCGTTCGAAGCTGCATTCTATTCTCAGGATGTTGAAGGATATATGCGTGACTTTGAATGGAATGGTAAGTATGTCAGCGTTAACTTCGGATTGTTTTTAACCGAGGACTTTGTGAACTGGGAAGAACGCAGCATTGAAGGCTATGAGGATTATGTCATCCGTGATTGTGAGCTTATCGGTGACAAGCTCTATGTGCTTGCAACTGTTGAAAATGAAGAAGGACATTATACAAATGCGGTATTTGAAACAGAGGATCTTGTAAATTTCCGCAGAGTTGTTCATTTTGACACATTAGGCTATGTACGTTCATTTACTTATTGCGATGGAGCATTCTTCTTCTGTATAGGTACTGATCCTTTGAATGTAAATACCGAAGCCGGTCTTGAATGCGGAAGAATGTACAGATATTTGTATTACAAATAAATTCAACACGATAATAAAAATCCCTTAACTCAAATGCGTAATGTCGTTAGCGAAGTTTTTATTTTATCATAGAATAATATATCGGGTGAGAACCGGCATCGCATTTGTATGTACAAATGCACTTGGGCAGTAGCCCAAACCCACTAACAACAGAGAAAGAGAAGACTCAAATGAGAGAGCCTTCTCTTTCTTTTTTCTGTAAAGTGATATTCCGACTTTGTCGGAGTGATATTTTCTTTTGAAAATTCCTCGCCTATGGCGAGATATTTCTAAAAGAAAGTGATATTAAAACCTACGGTTTTAGTGATATTTTATTCGCCACCAAAACTTGCGAAGCAAATAACACTCGGCATTAAGCCGAATACCACTGCGAAGCAATAGAACTCGCCATAGGGCGAATAAAACTTTAGGGATTTTGTTATACCGTCATACTTTCGTTCTTTTTAAGTATATACTCCTTGCCACCATATTTCAGCGTGCCGCCGTCACGATCAGCAATAACGGTGATTTTTGAATTGCTGTATTCAATCTTTACGGTTCCAAAGCCCAGCGGAACAGTTGCCTTGAAGCGCTTATACAATCCTGCTTTTGGTTCTACGCAGAAGGTTTTGTAGCCGATGTCCGTCGGATATACACCTGCAACATATCTAAGCAGCAGATATATAGGACCTGCACCCCATGCATGACAAAGTGACTTGCCGTATGCTGCCCCATACATTTCATAATGCTCGTCACCGCTCATTTCAGGATCAAACTGCTCCCAGATAGAAGTAGCGCCGAGCTTTATCATTCCGCCCCAGTATTCAGCAATATATCTCTGCACAGTATCAATATCACCGAGTTTTGCCCTTGCCATAAGCTCATAAAGCTTAAAATAGGGAGTAGTGATCTGCGTGATGCATTCGTTATCAAGTACATTAGTTTTGATAGAATGCTTCTTCTCATCGTCTACGAGATCATATAACACAGCAAAAATATTTGCATGGCGCGTAACAAGATTTTTTCCTGATGTATGGCAGTCAATAAAAGCACCCTTATCATCCTTCCAATAAAGACGGAAGATTTTTTCTTTCATTTCATCGGCGAATGTTATGTAAACCTCATTATCCTCACAGCAAAGTACTGCAAGCTCTGCCATACATTTGCTGCATTGCCACAATAGTATCTGCTCTGCACAATGAGGCCCCGATTTATCCAGCTCGGACCAATCAATAAATACCCAGTCTTCCTCACGCTCATATACCAAGCCCTCGTTATCAAGCCGTGAGGTGATAAATTTATACAGCTCTTTTATTCTTATGTAAACTGACTTTACAAATTCGATATCTCCCGTTGCCTTATAGTAATCGGCAAGAGATATTATAAGAAACATTGAATAGTCGTTGATCGTGTTGATATGGATCTCATAAGGAGGCTTGCCGAGCAAAGCAACTATTGTACGCTTGATGATATCATTATCACCGTAAAGATAATGATTTATCATAAATGATTGATACGCATCGCCTGACCACACCCAGCGGTCACGCTTGATACCGTCAAGATAAAACTCACGGGAATTGAGATGGAATGTGTATGCACAAATATCAAAAATTCTTTTAATATCGTCATTGTCACACTCAAATCTGCCTTTGTCCTGTATGGGCAGATATTCGTATTCGGCAATTATTTTGGCATCACCTTCAACAAAAAGCCAGCGCATTGCACGGGCAGGGCAGATATAGTGTGTCTTTCCCGAAAGTTCGTCCGAAACTATTGCGTTATTAAAGTCAAGAGCTTCTTTTTCCGATTCGCCGTAGCAAAGACGTATCTTATCATCAGATTTAGCATCAACTGTAATTCTTGCGAAGGTTTCTTTGCCGAAATCATAAAGAACACCGCCGCTTACTGCTTTTTTGCTTACAAAATCAAGCTTTTTATAACTGAACGGGAATACTTCGGGTTCATCACAAGCGTTCAAATATGCAGGCGAATCACCGGCATTTACCCACTTTGCATTTAAAGCAGAACAGAACCAGTTTTTATCGGTAATAAGATATTCGTTATCAATGTAAATGCAGGGAAATGCACCGTCAGTCCGCATTACCTGAACTTCTATCGTATGATCGCCTGCGCTGATATTGATGTCCTTGTTAACGGGGTATTTGTTCCATCCTATATAAAACATACCTCTGCCATGTGCATGAACATGAAGCACTGTGTCAGTCTTTGCGGTAAAGGTCGTGCGGAATTTTACAACCGGGTACGGTACATCGAGCGGCCATGTGCACGGGAAATCACAGCCCATATCCTCTCGCCGTGTATGAACAAGAAGATGATGATATATTTCATAATCACCGTAATACCAGATCCATCTTGCATTACTCATTGTTTAAAACTCCTTCAGCATATTTTTTAACAGGTTTATTGGCAGACCTACTACATTAAAATAGCATCCGTCTATCTTTTTAACAAACATTCCTGCTTTGCCTTGTATGCCGTATGCACCTGCTTTGTCGGTCCATTCGTCTGATGCAATATAGCGATCAATATCGTCCTTGTCAAGTCGGTCAAAATAGACATCAGTACAGCAAAAATCACATTTAATTTTATTACCCTTAACAATACAAAGACCGCTATATACGCTGTGCATATCACCGCTCAAATCCCTCAACATATTTCGTGCATCAGCTTCGTCGACAGGCTTTCCGAGTATTTGGTCATTGAGAGCAACCACCGTGTCGCAAGCAATAATAATTCTGTTGTTATCATGCATAGCGTCTCTTACCGCAAGCGCCTTTCTGCGGCTTAATTCACATACAAGTGCCGACGGCTCGGTGATATCGGAACTTTCGTCAACATCTGATGTAATAACTTCAAAATCAAAATCAAGAGAAGAAAGTATTTCTCGTCTTCTCGGCGATGCAGATGCAAGTATATATTTCATAATATCACAGCCTTTAATAATGCTAAAATTTCACGAGCCCAGTAACTGGGCGCAAGAGGCAGAAATGTATCGCAGCAAGCAGAGCAGGCATTAAGACCTGAATCCTTTGCATATAGCTTTGCACGCAGAACATGGAACCTATCGGATACAATAACAATACTTTTATCGAGATTGTTTTCATCGATTATTTGTGCGGAGTTTTCAAGATTTTGCTCGGTATTTACCGACTTGTCCTCGATATAGATGCGTTCCTTGTCAATACCCATTCGAACAAGCTCATTATATATAGCTTGCGCCTCGCTGATATCTTCATTCGTACCCTTACCGCCGGTTGCAATGCATCTACTGTCAGGATTTGATATCAAATATTCATATGCAGCATCTATTCTGCATTTAAGCATCCGTGAGGGACTCTCTCCGTTGACCTTGCAGCCGAGTACAACTACCGTTGAATTCTCAACAGTGGTATCAAATGATGATACAGTCATAGCGCAAACGCAGAGTAATGATATTATACCTACAATATAATATAACACTGTTGCTATAACAGTCAGAATTCCGGCCTTTTTGTATAATGCATTGAAAAGCTTGGGTTTTGCAATAAATATAAGTGCAACCGTCAAAAACGGTAGCGGCCATATCATACCGATATGAACTATACCCAAAAGGACAGGACAGATAATCCACAGCATGAAAAAGATAACTGCACAAAATAATACAATTCTTAATTTACTCATTTTCAAAAAGGGGAGTGGAGAAATATCTCTCTGCTGTGTCCGGCAGTACAGTTACCACCGTTTTCCCCTTGCCAAGCCTCCTTGCCAGTTTTATTGCGGCGGCAACATTCGTGCCGCTGGAGATGCCGCACATGATGCCTTCTTTGCGTGCAAGCTCCTTCGATACAGATATAGCTTCATTGTCAGTTATAATGCAGATCTCATCATAACACTCCGTATCAAGTATCTCAGGTATAAGACCGTCACCAATACCCATTTGAAGATGTGTACCGACAGTGCCGCCGGCAAGAATTGCAGCATTTTCAGGTTCAACTGCCCATACGGTAAGCTCGGGGTTTTGTGCCTTTAATACTGCGCTGATTCCGGTGATAGTGCCACCTGTTCCAATACCTGAGCAAAAACCGTGTATAGGTCCTGCAATCTGCTCTAATATCTCAACGCCGGTGTGGTATTTATGTACCATTGGATTTGCAGGGTTTTCAAATTGCTGCGGAACAAATACATTCGGATCTTCTCTTTGCATTTTCAGTGCGGTTTGCACACATTCCTCAATACAGTCGCCGATATTGCCTGCATCGTGTATTAATATGACATCTGCGCCGTAATGACGGACAAGCTTTCTTCTTTCCTCACTTACCGAGTCCGGCATTATAATGACTGTTTTATATCCTTTGACAGCGCCGACGAGCGCAAGCCCGATGCCCTGATTGCCGCTTGTTGGTTCAATGATGACGGTGTTTTCGTTGATAATTCCTTTTTTCTCTGCATCACATATCATATTATAAGCGGTGCGTGTCTTTATAGAGCCACCGACATTAAGACCTTCAAATTTAACATATATATCGGCGCTGTTTTCGTCAACCAATCTGTTCAACTTGATAATAGGGGTGTGACCTATTGCTTCAAGCACATTGTTATATACCATGATATTTGCTCCCAATTGAATTTACATACATATTGATTATATTATTATTGTTCATAAAATGCAATATTATTTTCATTATTTACTATTGAATTTTCTGCTTATTGCATATATAATAAACCAAAAGGATGTGGTGTTATGATAAAAATGCTTTCTATCGGAAATAGCTTTTCAAATAACGCGCAGCAATGGTTGCATCAAATGTGCGATAGCTGTGGCATTGAAAATGAAACAGTAAATCTTTATATCGGCGGTTGCCCACTTGAGCGTCACTTCAGTAATATTCAAAGCGGTGAAGCGGCGTACAGCTTAGAAAAAAACGGATTATCCACAGGACTTATGGCGGATATAAAAAACACATTGTTGTCCGAAAATTGGGATGTTATCACCTTGCAACAGTCAAGCGATAAATCCGGATTATTTGATACATATACTCCGTATATCACGGACGTTGCAGAGTATGTGCACAAGCTTTGTCCTAATGCTAAAATCGTTATTCATCAGACCTGGGCATATGAACTCGATTCTTCTCATGGTGCTTACGGCAACTACGATCACTCACAGAAAAAAATGTATAATATGCTTTGTGATTGCTATAAAAAGGCATCAAAACTTATCGGCGCTGAGATCATACCTTGTGGTGATGTTATACAGCATATCCGAGAGAATGTGCCTGAATTTGATTATCAAAACGGTGGACTTACATTGAATATAGAAGACGGTTTTCATCTGAATCATCTTTACGGCTGTTATATTGCCGGAGCAGTATTTTTAGAGCGTGTGTTTGGAGGCAATATTCTCGACTGTACGTTTATTCCGTATGAAAACGAAGTATCAGCAGATAAAAAGCTGATAGAGATACTGAAAAATGAAATACATAAGTTTTTAAATTAAGAAAATCCGGCAATTGCCGGATTTTTATTTACATTTTGTTGATTATTAATTGATTGCCTTTTATATCGGATTGTGATATACTTATTAAAAATACATTGATCTGGAGTTTTTTGAATGAGAAAATGTCTTGATTGCGGTGCAGAACTGCATGATACCGATATGAGCTGTACTGCGTGTAACAGCGAAAATCTTTCGCTGATTGAAATACAAAGCGATAATAAACGTCTTGTAACCATATTAGGCATAGTTGCAGCTATCGTTGCAGTTGCCGGCATAGTAGCGAGTGTTGCGTACTATTTGCTTTCAGTGTATATACCTGCTCAACCGGTTAAAAACGGAGTTTACGCTATGATGTCCGGTGATCTTGAGGGATGTATGGAAACCATGCATGAGGAGCTTCGCGGAAATCTTGAAAAACTTGTCGGTACAGAAGATTTTGCTGAGGAATACAAGCAAAGTATCGTTTCCGAATATACCAATACATACGGCGATAACTATAAGATCGAGGTCAAGTCAGTTGATGTATCTTCTATGTCAACCGCAATGATAGCATCATTAAACGAGGAGTTAGATGGAACTACCGAGATCAGCGATGCAAAATATGTTGTGTTGAAAACGAAAATATCGGGGGATAGCGGCGCTGAAAACGTATCTTCACAAACAGGTTGTTCGGTACAGATCAACGGTAAATGGTACTTCTATGAAAATTTGAGTACCGAAAGCGAGGATCAGTAATGGGCAAGGGTACCAGAAAAAGAAAAAACGCAGCTGAGGACGCATTGATCGAACAACAGAATATAGATGCAAGAAATGCAAGGATTAAGAAAAAGGCGTTGATCATATCGGCTGTGGCAATTGTTCTTGCGGTGATTATTGGAATATTTGTTGTTTTTAATGTCGTTTTAAACAGCGGTGTTTTGCTTCGCAACAAAATTGTAATAAGTGCCGGTGACACGCAGGTAGATGCTGCACTTGCTTCGTATTTTGTAAATAAGGAATATAATGATTTTGTAAATAAATATAGCGAAGAAATATCTGATTATATCAATACGGATGAGCCGCTTGACGAGCAAAAGTGTAGTTATGACAGCAGCATTTCATGGGAGCAGTATTTTATAAATCGTGGTAAGGATATTGCATCACAAAATGCTTTGTTGTCAGCTGCGGCTGAAGAGCGTGGTCTTGAGCTGTCACAGCAGGATAAAGACGACATTGAAAGCTCAATCGCCGATCTTGAAACAGCGGCGGCTGAATATGGTGTGAGCTCTGATAAATATGCTTCTATGCTTTTCGGCAGGGGTGTTAAAGCTGATGATGTAAGACGAGGTCTTACAATGAGTGCTCTTTCAGGTAAGTATTACAATGTTCTAATGGACGAATTCGATTTTGCCGAGAGCGAGATAAACGATTATTATACAAAAAATGCGCTTGATTATCAGTATACCGATTTTATAAAGTACACGCTGGATGCAAATTACAGCTACGATGCAGAGGATGAAGAAATCGAAAGTGCAATAGCACTCGCAAAGTCACAAGCAGAATATATTGCAGCAGCAAAAAGCAGAGAAGAATTTGAGCAAAGACTTTTCAATTATCTTGATAAATATGAAAATTTCGATACCGACGATCAAATAACTGAATTCATTGAAAGCTGTGTGCAAACAGAGGTTGCATATAGTAAAACTGCTGACGCAGTCTGGGCATTTGGCGATCAGAGAAAGAATGGAGATACTAAGGTTATCGAAACCACGGCTGAAAGCTATACAGTTTACTATCTTATCAGTGGCGCATACCGAATTGAAGAAACATCGGTAGATATTCGACATATTTTTATTAACATCGAAAACTATGACAGTGAGGCTGACGCAAAAGCCAAGGCAGAGGAGATATATTCTGCTGTAAAAAGTGCCGAGGATAAAGATGCTGCTTTTTCAAAATATATGTCCTACAGTGATGATAGTACTACTGGTGAAAACGATGGTGTATATGAGGGCGTTCGCAAGGGTGGATCCGATGAAGCGGCTGATGAATGGTGCTTTGACAGTTCAAGAAAGACAGGTGATATCGGCTTTATTGAAATTGAAGGCGGATACGAAATAGTTATGTTAACCGATATCAATGAAGAATGCTGGAAGGAAGATGTTATTGACGATCTTTCTGCAATTGAGTATAGCGCCCGCCTTGAACAGATGGAGAAGACTTATGACTATACAGTTAACGACGATGCCTTTGATAAAATAAAAATAGAACAATCTTAAAAATAATACTTGACAAAGTGCAATCATTATGATATTATAAATAAGCTGTCCGTTCTAAAGACAGTAGGTGTGGCAACACATAATGGTATTTTTACCGCCTACCGAGGAAAGGTACGCATTGAAGCAAGGCATTTTGTCTTGGTAATAATGTGTGTTTTTAACCTTTTCTCGAATTACTTTGAGAAAAGGTTTTCTTTTTTAACGAGCAGTGAGAAAAATTCATTTCGGAGGTGAATATTTTGCCGAGCTCAGCTGTATTAGCACAGAAAGAACAGGTTGTTGCTGAAGTTACAGAAAAACTCAAGGCTGCTTGCGCAGGTGTTGTTGTTAACTACAAGGGTATCAATGTTGCAGATGACACAATTCTTCGTAAAAAGCTTCGTGAAGCAGGTGTTGACTATTTCGTAGTTAAGAACACATTGCTTGGCCGTGCTGCTGATAATGCAGATCTTTCGGGTCTTAAGGATGTACTTGAAGGCACAACAGCAATTGCTCTTTCAACTGAGGATCACGTTGTTGCTGCAAAAATTCTTAATGAGTTTGCAGAGAGCAAGGAAGGTTTCTTTGAGATCAAATCAGGCTTCCTTGATGGTGAGATCATCACAGTTGATAAGATCAAGTATCTTGCAAAGCTTCCTTCAAAGGAAGGTCTTATTGCAAAGCTTATGGGTTGCTTGAAGGCTCCCATCACAAACCTCGTATATTGTCTGGATGCTGTCGCAAAGAAGGACGACGAGGAACAGAGCGCATAATTTGCGTAACAATTTTATTATTTAAAATATATAATTTGGAGGAAAATTAAAATGGCATCAGAAAAAATTACTGCTTTGCTTGAAGAAATCAAAGCACTTTCAATGATCGAAGTTGCAGAGCTTGTTGAAGCTCTCGAAGAAGAATTCGGCGTATCAGCAGCTGCACCGGTTGCAGTTGTAGCAGGTGGCGCTGACGCAGGTGCAGCAGCTGCTGCAGAGAAGACAGAGTTTGATGTAATCCTTGCATCAGCAGGTGCTTCTAAGATTCCGGTAATCAAGGCTGTTCGTGAAGCAACAGGTCTTGGTCTTGCAGAGGCAAAGGCTCTCGTTGACGGCGCTCCGAAAGCAGTTAAAGAGGGTATCTCTAAGGAAGACGCTGAAGCTCTCAAAGCTAAGCTTGAAGAAGCAGGCGCAACTGTTGAACTTAAGTAATTTAAGTTTATATGTGTTTAAAGAGGATGTCGTAAGAGTCGTACTCTAAAGGACAGTAAAAGAGCTGTGTAGAAATTTTCTACACAGCTCTTAATTTTGTCTTATACCGTAACAAGCAGGGAAAATGTACGGCACATTTTCCGCTCGTTAGGAGAACCTAAAACCCTTAACCTATCTAAAAGAACAGCGAACTAAATCACAGTTCAATTTTACAAGCATATTCTTCAAGCAAACGATTAATTTTTTCCTCGTTTTCATAGAATACATTGTCGCACTGTTCTAAAGTTTCCTCCGCTTCTTCGTCTTCCTCTTTTTTCTCTAATATCAAATAAGCTTTATATGCTTTATTCAGATTATTTTTCAGTTCTGCTGACAAGATTTGTTCCAATGCAGAAATTTCTTTGCTTAAATCACCGGTATTTTCAACATCAGTAAAATACTGGTCGTGTCCGCCGTTGTTAACTTGACTTTGATACTCCATAAGTTCGGCATATGGAGAATCTACTTCTCCCTCTACCCATAAATCCCACATTTTATTCCATTTTAATTGTTCTTCGGTTAATTCAACCTTCTTTTTCTTAAAGAT
>JAFPAK010000347.1 GCA_017390825.1 Clostridia bacterium | reverse complement strand
ATATCAAATTTTATTTCAAGGATTTAGTTATAGATGAAAAAGATAATTTCATACATAGTTTTTCTTATAGGCGTTATAATTTGTGTGGCAATGCGCTGCAATGATCTGCTTAATAAAATCGATCCAACCACCGGTTTTTACCACACACAGTATGAAGGAGATCAATTCCTTTGTGCTGCAATGGCTATAGTTGCGATACTGCTTGCTATAATCATTGGATACGAAAAGCTTGACGGAATTCAGAAAATTAAATCCTCGCCTGTTCTTGGAATATTTTCGATAGCTTATGGTGTGGTGATGCTTGTGTATATTTTTACAGAAGCCGCAACAGAAAGAATCAGCCTTTTCTTCCTTTTATACATTTCTTTATCATTTATTTGCAGCATCTTTTTTGTTTTATACGGTGTATTGTGTGTTAAATGTGTTGAGCTGCCCGGTATTTCATTTGTAATTCCGGTAGGTTATGCATGTATTCGTTTGATATATGTATTTTTTAATTATTTTGGTTTGTTGAGAACAAGTGATGTTGTTCTTGAAATTTTAATGCTAACATCTAATCTTGTTTTCTGGCACTTTTTCGGCAAATACAATGCAGGAATTAAAACAGATCTGTCAAGAGATTGGTTATTGAGATTTGGATTTGTTCATGCTATGGTTTGCTTTGTTTATGCTGCTCCAAAGTATATTATTGAATTCACTCAGCCTCAGGCTGAGATAAGGTCAATTAACGATCATCTGTTTTTTGATGTTTTCACAGGAATATTTGTAATTGTATTTATGATTTGTATCACATCCAAAAAGCTGTATAAAAAGACTGAGAGTAGCATTAAAAATTCTGTTGGAGAAGCTGTTGATGAGCTGGTTTAAAAGAACTCCGAAAGTACCAAAAGAATTGCTTAGGTATGATCGCCGACCAATTCGATATACCGCTTCTGTTGATGACAATGGTGTTACTACAGTACTCGGAAAGGGTGGCAGTATTTCTATACTTAACGGCGAACTTATCGTTCATTCAGGCGGGAAGGATGTGTTTCGTTGCAGTGTATTTAATTGCGAGGCAGGGGAGCTGTTAAGTCATGATGGCGTTCGCTTTACTACTGTTGATGAAAACGGCGAGTTCCATTCCGTTATTGCATATTTTGTTTACTATCGTAAATAAAACACCGCTTCAACTAGCCAAGTGTTCTTAAGGACACTTGGCTAGTTTTTTCGCCTTGCTGCGAGTTATATTGCTTCGCGCTTATATTTGGCTTTCTCCGAGTGATATTGCCTTCGACAGTTTAAGGGCGAATAAAATATCACTAAAACCTTCAGGTTTTAATATCACTTTTGATTTATCAAAAATATCAATGTGAGACCTGTCTCACAATATCACTATTTTAAAGTATTCTTTTGAAATAGGTTTAAGGGTTTTAGGTTCTCTTAACAAGTGGCGTTTGGGCACCCAAATGCCCTGCTTGTCAAGGTATAAGATAAAACTAAAAGGATGTGTAGAGAATTGCTACACATCCTTTTTTACTGTCATTAGGAACCTCGCTCAATAGAAGCAGTGTTTTTCCTTATACCTTAAGTGAGTATTTTTTTACAAAGTCCTCGTACATCTCGTTGTATTCCCGATTTCCTGCTCTTATATTCTTTAGATATTCATGAACATCAAGACTATCGTGTGACATTTCAATGATACATCCTGCTATATTAGAACAATGGTCGGAAATTCGTTCCAGATTATTAAGAAGATCAGACCACACAAAGCCTGCTTCGATTGTGCATTCGCCTTTTTGTAGACGAGCGATATGATTATTGCGAAGCTTATCCTTGAGTAAGTCAATTACTTGTTCAAGCGGCTCAACATGTGAAGCAGCATCCATATCATCATTATTAAATGCGAGCATAGTCTGTTCGACCGTTTCTTTCAGTGCTGCTATGATTACTGATAATTCCTTGTATGCATTCTCAGTAAACTTCATGTTTTTACTGTGTATCTCTTCAGCAGATTCAAGAATATTAACTGCATGGTCGGAAACTCTTTCAAAATCACCGATCATATGCAGTAATTTTGCAGATTCATGTGAATCCTTATCACTTAAGGGATAAGTGTTAAGCTTTACAAGATAACTGCCGAGGATATCCTCATAGTGATCGACCTTTTTTTCGTAGTCTTTGATTTTTTTTGCAGTATCCTGATCATACATATTAAGCGTTAAAAGTGACATATTCAATGCTTCAATAGATATTTCTGCCATTTCTGATGTAACGACTCTGCATCGGTCTATGGCAACTGCAGGAGTTGCCATAAGGCGCTCATCAAGTTCAATCTTTTCTTCTTTGACTTGATTTTTAGGTTCAGGAATTAGCGTAATTGCCAGCTTCTCAAGTAATCCGGCACATGGAAGCATTATTATGGTGCAGGCGATATTGAATGTACTATGACATACAGCAATAGTAAATTCGCTGGCCTCACTATTGAATATACTTATATCAAAAATTGCATTTGCCGAGCAAAATAGTATTAGCATTATTATCGTTCCGATAATATTAAAAAACAAATGCACAATTGATGCTCTGCGTGCGTTGCGATTAGTACCGACTGATGAGATCAAAGCAGTTACACAGGTACCGATGTTCTGACCCATAATTATCGGAATAGACATACCTACATTTATTTGACCGGTTGTTGAAAGCGCCTGCAGAATACCTACAGATGCAGATGAGCTTTGAATTACTCCGGTTAGAACTGCGCCGGCCACTACACCTAGTATCGGATTGTTAAACATAATAAGTATATTTGCAAATGCAGGGTCATTCTTCAAACCGGAAACTGCAGCCGACATACTATCCATACCGAACATCAAGGTAGCGAAGCCGAGAAGAATAACACCAATATCCTTTTGTCTGTTTGATTTGCAGAATATATAAAGTATAATACCGATCAAGGCTAGTATTGGTGTAAATGATGATGGTTTACAAAGCTGAACAAACACATTGTCGCCTTCGATACCTGAAAGGCTTAAGATCCACGCAGTAACAGTAGTTCCGACATTTGCACCCATAATTACATTTATCGCTTGCTTGAGTGTCATAAGACCTGAATTTACAAATCCAACTACCATTACTGTTGTAGCAGAGGATGATTGAATTACTGAGGTAACTCCAAGTCCTGTAGCGAAGCCTGCTAATTTACCTGTAGTAAGCTTACCAAGCAGATTTTTAAGTCCGCCGCCTGCAGATTTTTCGAGATATGCACCCATTAAGTTCATACCAAACAAAAACAGACAAAGCCCTCCAATGAGTGATAACACATCAAAAATATCCATTATGTTTCTCCTTTAATTTAACATTTGATTTTTAAAATTTTCACACATTCAGCATAATATCAGCGCAAGATTAAATCAAAATCGGCTAAATGTTAAATCTATGTTAAATTGCTTAACAAAACATAATAAACATCTGTATTTAGTTTGACAGGGGATATATATTTTGATATAATAATAAAGCATTTTAAGAAAAGAGGGAATAATTATCAAAAGGTATATTAATGATTTAAAGAGAGAATTTAAAGGGTATGACGGTAAGAAATTCTCTAAAGACTTAATGGCAGGTTTAACCGTGGCGGCAGTTGCTTTACCACTTGCACTTGCGTTTGGTGTTAGCTCTGGTGCTGATGCAGCATCGGGCTTGATAACTGCAATAGTTGCAGGAGTAGTGATAGGTATACTATCCGGTGCTTCATATCAGATATCCGGCCCTACCGGCGCAATGGCTGCAATACTTATTTCGCTTTCTGCAAAATACGGTATGAATGGCGTATTAATTGCAGGGCTGTTGTCAGGCGTTTTCTTATTGTTAATGGCTGCTTTTAAAATTGGTAAGCTTGTCTCGTACATACCAACTCCGGTAATAACCGGCTTTACATCGGGTATTGCTATCATAATAGCGCTTGGTCAAATTGATAACTTTTTCGGCACTACATCAAAAGGTGAAAATGCTGTTGAAAAACTTATATCTTACAGCGAATTCGGTTTTTTACCAGATTGGTGGACAGTCGCCATCGGCGCTATGGTAGTACTGATAATGATAGTTTATCCTAAAAAACTGAATGCTTATTTTCCGTCATCATTGGCAGCGATCGTTGTTGCAGTAATACTGAATTTCATAATTGATCCCGGTGTTGCTGAGGTTGGAGCCATTCCAAAGACGCTTATTACTGATCAAAGTCTATTGGTATCCGGATTTGATTTTTCAAATATTAAAAGCCTTATTATGCCTGCTGTATCGATCGCTCTGCTTGGTATGATCGAAAGTTTGCTTTGTGGTGCGGCAGCAGGTAAGATGAAAGGCGAAAAGCTTAATTCTACCCGTGAGTTGGTTGCACAGGGCGTTGGTAATATCGTTATTCCTTTGTTTGGAGGTGTACCGGCTACAGCGGCAATAGCAAGAACCTCGGTTGTGATCAAAAGTGGAGGGCAAACCAGGCTTGCAAGTGTGATACATTCGATAACATTGATACTTTCGATGTTTTTACTTGGTGGTGTAATGTCACGAATTCCGCTTGCGGCTCTTGCAGGTGTGCTGATGGTGACTGCATTTCGTATGAATGACTGGAGCAGTATCAGGCAATACTTCGGCAAGCGGCTTATTCATTCTTCATTACAGTTTATTGTAACAATGGTTGCTACCGTGCTTTTCGATTTGACAGTTGCGATAGTTATCGGTGTTATTGTTGCAATGCTTATATTTATACTTAAAAGTTCTGATCTTAAGATAGACATCAGTGATGTTGACGATGAAAGACTTGGGTATAAGGGCAAAAATACACACAAAGGAATTAAAATAGTTTATCTTGCCGGGCCGCTTTTCTTCGGTACACAGGAACAGCTTACTTCTGCGCTTGATGATATGACGGATATACATGCAGTAGTCTTTTCTATGCGTGGCGTTCCTAATATAGATGACAGTGCGATCAGTGAGCTTGAAGCAATATGTGATGAATACAGCAAAAGAGGGGTAACTGTTTTATTCTGCGGTGTTCAGGTGCAGGTCAAAAAGACTATGAAAAGAGCAGGCTTTTGTGATAAGATCGGAGAAGACAAATTTTTGTGGGATGCTGTTACTGCAATTGAAAAACTTGATAGTGAGTTGAATATAATTAATGTTTAGAATAAAACACAGTGTTTGGTTGAAACAAGCGCTGTGTTTTTTTCATATAATATATCGGTGATAAGTATGTATTCAAGATTTATGAGTTTAAGCAAGGTATTATCAAACAGTCCCGATGCAATTGCTATTATCAAAGGTAGTAAAGAATACAAAACGATTATCGGTACAGTATATTTATATGATACTGATATGGGCGTTATTGTAGTAACAGAAGTGTCCGGTTTATCAACGAGTAATGAAAAATGCAGTGATAAATTTTTCGCATTTCATATACATGGCGGAGAAGATTGCAGTGGAACAATGGAAGACCCATTTTCAAATGCGATGTCACATTATGATCCTTATAACTGCCCTCATCCGCATCATGCAGGAGATCTTGCGCCATTATTAAGTTGCAACGGTAAGTCATTATCTGTATTTTTAACTGATAGATTCACAGTTGATGAGGTTATAGGAAGAACTATTGTTATTCATTCGAATCCTGACGACTTTACAACACAGCCCTCAGGCAATTCTGGTGAAAAAATTGCATGCGGCATAATAAGAAAAAACTCGGATATATCAAGGTGATATATCCGAGTAATTATTTTAATCAAACTATCTGTTGAGAATAAGTTTTGTTAACTCAACCGGCTCAACTATCTTACCGTCTTTATATACACGCATATTGCCTGATGCGATTTCATCAATAAGGATTACTTCATCATTGTTGTAACCGAACTCAAACTTGATATCCCAAAGGTCAAGACCGATAGATTTAAGATCATCAGCAACGATCTTTGTAATCTTCAAAGTCTGCTCCTTCATGCTTTCAAACATAGCAGGAGTCATTATACCGAGAGCAGCAAGTCCTTCACTTGTTACAAGCGGATCTCCCTTGGCGTCATTCTTGAATGTACACTCGACATAACCGCCATCAAGAACAGTACCGTCTTCAATATACTCACCGTATCTGCGGATAAAGCTACCGGTAGCTACAAGACGGCATATAACCTCAAGACCATGACCGAATACAGTAGCAGGAAGAACCTCCATAGTTGCATCATCAACGTTAGCACTTACATAGTGAGTTTTGATGCCTGCTTCCTTGAGAAGCTCAAAATAGTGGATAGAAGTTTGAAGATTAGCCTTGCCGATACCCTCAATAGTGAGACCGACACTGTTCTCACCGGGATCAAAAACACCATCTTTACCTGTGCAGTCGTCCTTGAATTTCAGCATTACATTGCCGTTGTCAAGTGAATAAACATCTTTTGTTTTGCCTTCATAAATTTTCTTCATTGTAAAGTACTCCTTTTTTATGTACAGATTTACTCAAATATTATACCATAGTTTAGCCGGTAATACTAGTGTTTTTTTAAATTAATTCTTATTTTTCTTGTTAAAATGGTAATTGATGTAATTTATACGATTATAATATTGTTATTAGCTAATCTTCTTTTATTGGATATACTGATAATGAGGTGAGCTTATGCAGTATAAATCGTTACACGATTTAATTAATTTAAGCAGCAGTACAAGAATTTATTTTCTTTCGTTGCCTGTAGAAATGCAGATGCAGCTGCATCAGT
>JAFPAK010000346.1 GCA_017390825.1 Clostridia bacterium | reverse complement strand
TCTGAGGTATTTTTAAAACTCCCATAATCTTTTATATCAAACAGCTTTGTTTGATATGCTCCTTTCGTTATTTATATATTTTTTAAAAAATATAAGGTAAACCTATATATACATATAAGTAAAAAACAGAAAAGATTTACAAAAAATCTTTTTGTTTTACAAAATTCGACGAATTGCTTAAAAATGAGCAGTGTTATTTGTGCAAAATTTAAACTACATATCGAAACTAAAAAGCCACATTTTAAAATGTGGCTTTTTGTGTTTCGAAAAAAGAGGTGAAAAGAATAGGCAAAAATTTATCAGAAAGAGTAGAGCATATTTTTATCAGGGATATTTGTTCGTTCCCCGACCACCCATTTGAAGTCCGTAATGACGATGCAATGAAAGAAACTGTTCAAAGTGTAAAAGATTACGGAGTAATTATGCCAGTAATTGTTCGGCAGACAGATGAAGGTTATTATGAAATGATAAGCGGACACAGAAGAATGCGAGCGTGTGAACTTGCAGGTATTGACACCATTCCCGCAATTGTCAGAGATGTTGACCGTGATACTGCCATTATAATGATGGTTGACAGCAATTTGCAGAGAGAAAACATCTTACCGAGCGAAAAAGCAAAAGCATATAAAATGAAACTTGAAGCGATTAAGCGACAAGGCAAAAGAAACGATTTGAAAGAAAATCTGTCAAATTTAACTTATGCCCAAGTTGGGCATAAGTCGATTATTGATAAACAAAGCGTGACAAAGGTTGCAGATGAGACGGGTGAAAGTCGCACGCAAATTCAGAGATATATTCGCCTTAATGAACTGTCACCACCACTTCAAAAACTTGTTGATGAGCAAAAGATGGGTCTTACTCCGGCTGTTGAAATATCGTATTTAAAACCCGAAGAACAAGCTCTGCTTGTTGAAACAATAGAAAGCGAACAAGCAACACCGTCGCTCTCACAGGCGAAACGTATGCGTGATTTAAGTAAACTCGGCAAATTAAACGATGATAGGATGCTTGATATTATGATGGAACAAAAGAAACCACCGACACGAAATGTCGTACTTAACGCAGATAAACTAAATAAATACTTTCCAAAGTCATATACAAACGAGCAGATTGAAGCGACCATTTTCAAACTGCTCGATATATGGCAAAAACATAAACAACAGAATCAGAACAGATAAATCAGACGAACTTTTAATGTGAATTAAGGTTCGTCTTTTTTTATACCCAAAATCAATTTGAAAGGAGGAATTCGATGTAATGCATAACAATAAAAGCAGGTGTTTTCAGGAAGACAATGAATTTTTGGGAGAATTTTACACCCGAAAGAAACACAGCCACACGAGATACAAGGAGAACGTTGAATCTTCGCTCAGTTTCTTTAAAAACGAAAAGATTTACAAGCGAATTGAATATATGACACGCACTTCCCCTGCATCATTATGGAATTCTGAAAAGCATCGCAGAAATATGAGTGAACTTGATTTTATGCTTGGTTTTCACCACTTCAGAAACACTCGAAATTATTATGCTGCGATGTACCTGATTACGGTCAATGATGATCTCATTGAAAGAACCGCATATTGCTTTAACCGTGACGGAATTGATTTTTCAAAAGCTCACCTCAAAGGAATTTCGGTTCAAAATTACGATTTGCTTATGGCAGCGAAGCAGATTTATAGCGGGAAAAGATACATTTTCCAAAACGATTTAGCTGACCCCGAAATAATTGACGATGATATTTTCAGGTTAATTATGAATGCCTACCTCATTATGCGAATGGGCATAAAAGTATTTGAAAAGTAAAGGAGTTGAAAATATTGAGTGAAAAACGAATGGTTGAAGGTTATGAAATAACCAAATCATTTGAAATAGGTAAAACTGAGATTGTTCTCGGCGAAAAGCCAAATGCACCCGACAACATGAATTATCTTGTTGCAAACTGTGAAAACAACGGCATTTTCACGAGATATAACGATGTTCTCATCGGTGATGATTTTGCCGAACTTGCAAAGATTTTTGCAGAAAGAATAGCAACTGAAGCTGACAGAGTTATGGAAGAAAATGCAAAGATTTCCGTTGATAAAACACCGCTTACCGCCAAAGATTGCGAACCTGTTGATTACAGACAGTCAATCAAAGATAAGGTTGTAGTGATTAATGCAGATGTTTTCAAACCCGAATTCAGAATGTCTGTTAATCAGATATATCTCTGTACGGGTGGTTTCGGGTCATCCGGAAATTCAAGAGGTACTGCTTGTTTCTGCACAAATCTTTATACCGGAGAATCCGCACAGTTCAAACGTCAGGATGTTATCGGCACTCTTGAAAAAGACAAGCTCTCTGATTGGGCAAAAGAAGGTCTTGAAAAAGTGCTGAAAGAACGAACAGCCAAAAGAAATAGCAGAGATGCAAGATAATTGATTAATCAGTGAACAGTCTGTATAAGGAGGAGATCGGAAATGTCAGAAGTGTTCAGGATTGAAAAAAAGAGCAATTATACAGTAATGTCAAATCATCATTTACAAGATGAACGGTTGACGTTAAAAGCAAAAGGTTTGCTTTGTTACATATTAAGTTTACCGGAAGATTGGGACTATAAAATGACGGGGTTAGCCGCTAAACACCCTGATGGAATTACTGCTATTCGGTCTTGTATTCATCAACTTGAAAAGGCAGGATACATTATGAGAAGGCAAACCACCAGTTCCAAAGGACAGTTTTCAAAAAATGAATACTTTGTCTATGAAAAACCGTTCTCTGAAAAACCGTTGTCAGAAAACCTGATAACGGATAATCCGTCAACGGAAAATCCGATTACAGAAAATCAAACACTACAAAATACTAATATACAAAATACTAATCAACAAAATACTTATTCAACAAATTACCAACCAACCAATTGCGGTTGGTCGGGCAGGTCGAAAGATGAGTGTATAGAATATCTCAAAGAAAGGTTTGAATATGAAGAACTCATTTACACGATTGACCAAGATGATTTGGATGAAGCTCTTTCAATAATGGCTGATGCCTATTGTTCATCATTTCCTTTTTTCAAAATCGAAGGAAAAAGTATTCCCAGAGAAAGCGTTGTAGCAAGACTTGATGAAATAAATGAGTTTAACATCGCTTATGTTTATGACTTTCTTGAAAACGAAGGCATAAAACCAAGAAAAAGAAAGCCTTACATCTTGTCTATGTTATATTGTGCAAACATGAAACAAGACGAGTATGAAAATGACAAATTAATAGAATGGGGGGTGAAAAAATGATTCACGGTATTATTGCTGTCGGCGGTCTTTACCTTATGCTTGGCATTGAAGTGGTAATGGGCGTAGCCGAAAGAGTTATCAGCCTCTTTTAAACTGATGGAAAGGAGTAACAAATGAAGAAACACGGAATCAAGCTCTTTCGTTTGGTGATTCCGCCTTAGTGTGCCTGCGGTTTTCGCAAGGCATTTTTTAATACACAGGAGGTAAACCAAAATGAAAAACATTTACTCAAGCAGTAAACGTAAAACCAAATCTGATGAAAGCAAAAAGAAAACAGCGACCCGCATTGCGATTGCAGTATTAGCGGCATTGTTCTTATTTCTTCTCGTCTTTCTCGGCTTTAAAGGATGTTCCGATAATCCCGCAAATCCCGCTGACAGAGGTCTTGTCTATGACAGCGAAGCCGTAAGCGGCGGTTGGGATGAAGCTGACATCGAAAAAATCAAAGAAGGTCTTAACGAAAAGGTGCAGGCAGGAATGATAAACATTTCGATGAACACCGCACCGAAGTTTGAAAACGGCTCTGCCGAAGGCAATCTTATGATTGTAAACGAAACAATCAACAATTATCCGCAGATAGTTATTATCACCCGAAATGATACCGGTGAAACGATTTACGAATCTGACGGAATCGCCGTGGGAAGTAAAATCGAAAAAGCAAAGCTCGATATTGTTCTTCCCGCAGGTACTTATGAATGCACCGCAATGTTCCACAACGTTGACCCCGAAACGGGCGCTTCACTCGGTTGTGCAGGTGCAGAAATCGAAATTACGGTTCTTAACTGATGAACAAAACACAAAACAAAACTATATTTTATTTACAAAGGAGATTTTTTAAAATGACAAATTCTACATTCAAGAAGTTCGCTTCAATCGCTCTCGCACTTTCACTCGTTTTCTGTATGGCAATCCCCTCATTCGCAGCTGAAATCACTTCCAACGGCGGTAACGGTTCAACTCCCGTAAACCTTTCTTCAACCGATGACGGTACACTCGGCGGCGATCCCGCAGCAACAGCCCTTTCCGTAACAGTTCCCACCGCACTTCCCATGGCAGTCGGCACAGACGGTACAGTTACTACCGCTGATAACTGCAAAATCACAAACAACTCATTCGGCGCAGTAAGAGTTAAGACTGCTACAATCAACGGCGAAAACGGCTGGACACTCACAGCATTCGGTGCAAAGGAAACACTTGCTTCAGAAAAGGTTGACAGCGATCAGCTCGGCTTTGCAATGACAATCGGCAACGGCTCTCAGGTTGCAACAGATAAGTCAGATGTAAACACACAGACTCTCATTTCTGCTCCCGTTGAAGGTTGTTATATGACCGGTGTTGGCGATACAGCAAACAACAGTGTTGCAGTTAATTATGATGCAATCGTTACTCCTCTCTCAGTTGCTGCTACTGAAGCAACAATCGCAAGCGTTGTATTCGTTGTTGAATGGGATACAGCTGCTTAATCAAAGCAAAACCAATTAACAAAGCGGCGACCAATAAACGGTTGCCGCTTTACTTTTAAGAAAGGCAGGATAATCAATGAAACATAAGAAAATAACGGCAATTATTCTTGCCCTCGCTCTCGTTTTCTCACTCACATCTGTAAATGCTTTTGCGGCATCTTATGCCAAAGCATCAGTACCCGTCAAACTGACGGTATCAAATGAATACAGAGCCGTGAGTGTTACTGTTCCCGCTTCATTTCCCATTGAAATTGTAAACGGAACAGTTATTACAGCCGACAATGCCAAAATCACCAACAATGCAAAATACGGAAGTATTAAAGTAACCGATGTTACGGTGAATGACGGCTCATATAAAATCGGCAATTATGAAAACTTTTCGGGCAAGAAAACAGTTGCCCTCAAAATCAACGGAATACCCACAAAGGATGACGGCTCAATGCTCATCAGCTCAACAGCATTCCCTGTTGTTGAACCGCAGGAAAGTCTGAATCTCAAATATTTCGCCAAAGTATCGAAAGACGCATCAACGGAAAAGGATGCTGAAATCGCAAAGGTGGTATTTACTATTGCAATCGCAGATTAAGGAGGTATCAATGTGAAAAACAAAAAATTCACAAAGGTTATTTCCTTTATTCTTGCTATAACAATTATGGTAGCATCGGTTGCATTGAACGGCTCAGCTGCTCACTCAAACATTACAACATCATATACCTGTCCCAGACTTCTTTGTTCAAAAAATCTTATGATTTCAGGACCCTATGGAGAACTGAATGAAACGGTTGATAGTAGCATCCCGTATCTTGGCGGAAAGACATATCAATCTATAAATGATGAGCATTTTTATAACAACGATAAAGATTATCATATGTATATAGTTTACTGTCCAAAGTACAATAACAGTAACAGCAGTTTAACAAGGGATACAATGACATTAATGTTTGCACCGCACGGATACACAATTAAAAGCTATACACAATACAACGCATCTCAACATTATGTTAATAAAAAATGCGACCATTCAACCGCTTTCAGAGGTTCAAGTGTATATGCATTAACCCAACATCTGTGTGGCGAAAATGCCTATGTTGACAATGAAATGTTGGAAACTCTTGCAGATGAGTATCAATCACAGACCGGATGCGGTAAAGAAACTGCCGTACTGGAAGGACATACTTGGAGTTATGGTGTTTGGGAAAATAACGGAAGTAGTTATCATACACGCACCAAAACTTGTATCTATTGCGGGTATTCAGCAAGAGAGTCAGATAATCATAGTACCACAACAAGCTTGTGGACAAGCAGTTCGAACTCACAACATAAAAGAACAACCACTTGTTCTACTTGTGATTATACAACGACAGAATATGCCAATCATCAGTTCACTTATAGTGCTTGGGAAAACAGTTCAGATTCACAGCACAAAAGAACGGCAACTTGTTTAACCTGCGGATATTCAACAACCGAATATGCAAACCACAGTTTAACAACGAGTAACGGAATATATTATGGTAGTGATAGCGACCCAAATTACAGCACTTATCCCGGAACGAAATATCACAGATATGATACAACGTGTTCCGAGTGTAGTTATAAAAGTTCTGAATATGAGCTTCACGAAATGTATGTCAGAGTCCCATGGTATAAAGAAAGTGAAACTCACCACAGACAGATAACTCAGTGCTATCATTGTGAATTTAGTGTTTCTTCCGGCAAATATCACACTTATCCCAAATCGCTATACACATACGAACCCGTTGATGACACACTTCATCAAATTACCAAGTATTGCGATACTTGTCCTCAGGTAGCAGATGGCGGTACAGCAAAACATAATTTCATTGTCGGAGAATGGACAAGATTTGACAGTTCTGACCCAAATGCAGGAACATATGACTGTAACAAATATCATAAAAGAACTCTGACTTGTTCGGATTGCGGATACGTGAAATATGAGTATGTTGCACACAAGATGCAAATTGATGAATATACAGTTCAAAATGCAGATAGGCACTCTTGTGTTCCGAAATGTTCGGATTGTACTTATTCATACAACTTGAACGAACCTCATACATTCAATCCCAACGATTACAAGTACGAAGTTATCGACAAAGACCGTCATCTGTTTATAAAGCCTTGTGAAAAATGTTCTTATGTGTATGAAGCGAGAGAATGGCACGAAGATTTGGACTCTGATTGTTATTGTGATGACTGCGGTTATCTTATGACTAAATTCTCTGTAACCGTTCCAACAACAATGGTTCTCACGATGGGAACTGACGGTGAAGTTTATGCCCCTTCAGATGTTGTAATTATCAATAATTCAACAGCGGATGTATCAGTAAAGAAAGCTGATATAAATTCCCGAAACGGTTGGAATATCGTGCCGTATTCAACGAACATGGCAAATGAAAAAGTCGATGCTAAAAAGATCGGCTTTAAAATGAACGGTATTCAGACAGATAGCTACGGAACAACGGACAGTCTTTCATACAATAACAGTTGGATAATCGAAAAAGATACATCTTCTTCGGTTGTTTACGATGCGGTTGTTTCCGCTACTTCATCTCCCATTGACGAACAAGTAATTGAAATCGTCTATATTGTTGACTGGAAGGAGTGATAGCCTTTGCAGGAAGAAGTTGAAAGCAAAATGGTCACACTATCCGTTAATACAACAAAGCTCACCGCAAGAACACTCAAGCAGGCATTGGAAAAATTCCTTGCACACCAGAGAAACAAAGCGGCTCAGCATAATCAAAACAAAGATGTTATTCCTCACGGAAAGCAGACCGTAAAACAGCTTGCAGCACAGAATCAGGGTTTGACAAATATCGAAATCACCGATAAGAACATAAAAGACTTTGACCGTGTTGCAAGAAAATACGGTGTTGATTATGCCGTAAAAAAGGACAAAACAGTTAGTCCTCCGAAATATCTTGTTTTCTTCAAAGCAAGAGATACAGATGCGTTGACCGCAGCGTTCAGAGAATACACAGCAAACACAATTAAAAAGAAAAACAAAGAACCCATTGCAGTAAAAATTAAGAATATAGCGGAAAAGATTAAATCACTTCCCACCAAAATCAAAAATAAGGAACGTGGTGAACGTTGAGAAATATAAATCTCAAAAAAATCATCGTTCCCAACATTCCGTATGTTGTAATCGGAATTATGGCAACTAAAATAGGTCAGGCTATCCGACTTGCGCCGGGTACAGATTTTCAAGGTAAAGCTCTCCATATAATGGAGGGCTTAACTTATGCCTTTGAAGATATTATACCGAGCTTTCATATCTTCGATATTATTGTAGGAGCAACGATTGCCGCAGGCATAAGGCTTGCAGTTTATGTTAAGAGTAAAAACGCAAAGAAATATCGTAAGAATGAAGAATACGGCTCTGCCCGTTGGGGAACTCACGATGATATCGCACCTTTTCAGGACCCCGTTTTTCAGAACAATGTAATTCTCACTCAAACAGAAAGTCTGATGATGAACAACAGACCGAAAGAACCGAAAAATGCAAGAAACAAGAATGTTCTTATCGTCGGCGGTTCGGGTTCGGGTAAAACAAGATTTTGGATTAAACCGAATCTTATGCAATGCCATTCATCGTATGTTGTAACCGACCCGAAAGGTACGGTTGCGATTGAGTGCGGAAAGATGCTTGAAAAGGAAGGCTACAAAATCAAGATTTTCAACACAATCAATTTCAAAAAGTCCTTCCACTATAACCCCTTTTCATATATCCATTCAGAAAAGGATATATTGAAGCTCGTTACCACCCTTATCGCCAACACCAAAGGCGAAGGAAAAGCTGGTGATGATTTTTGGGTTAAAGCAGAAACATTGCTCTACTGTGCCTTAATCGGTTACTTGTGGTATGAAGGTCTTGAAGAAGAAAAGAACTTTGCTACGCTTATTTCTATGATTAACGCAATGGAAGTCAGAGAAGATGACGAAAGTTTCAAAAATCCCGTTGACTATCTGTTTGACGAACTTGAAGCAAAAGACCCCGAACATTTCGCTGTAAGGCAATACAAGAAATACAAACTTGCCGCAGGCAAAACGGCTAAATCAGTTCTGATTTCTTGTGCCGCCCGCCTTGCTCCCTTCGATATTGCAGAAGTAAGAGAAATTACTATGTATGATGAATTGGAGCTTGATATGACGGGTGACAGAAAAACGGCTCTTTTTCTCATAATGTCAGATACGGATGCAACCTTTAATTTCCTCATCTCAATGATTTATACTCAGCTTTTTAATTTGCTTTGCGAAAAGGCTGACGATGTTTACGGCGGTAGATTGCCTATACACGTCAGATGTCTTATTGACGAAGCTGCAAATATCGGTCAGATACCGAATCTTGAAAAACTTATGGCAACAATCCGAAGCCGTGAGATTTCAGCTTGCCTTGTTTTGCAGGCACAGTCACAGCTCAAAGCCTTGTATAAGGATAATGCCGATACAATCATCGGTAACTGTGACAGCAGAATATTCCTCGGTGGTTCAGAGCCGACAACATTGAAAGAACTTTCAACAGCTCTTGGTAAAGAAACCATTGATACCTTTAACACGGGCGAAAGCAGAGGCAGAGAAACCTCGCACAGCCTTAATTATCAGAAACTCGGAAAGGAACTCGCATCAGTTGATGAACTTGCAGTCTTGGATGGCTCAAAATGTATTCTTCAGCTTCGTGGTGTCCGTCCCTTTATGTCAAACAAATATGACATAACAAAGCACCCGAAATACAAGTTACTCTCCGACTATGATAAGAAAAATGAGTTTGACATTGAAAAATTCGTGTCAACAAAACTCAGAACAAAGCCGGATGATGTCTATGAAGTTTATGAAATAGATGTATCCGACGAACAACAGCAGTCACCGTAATAACGGTGGCTTTTATATATATCAAGACAAAATGTTCGTATCAACAAAAAATTATAAAAATTGAAAGGAGAAACGTTATGTAGCGAACTAAAGACACGTAAAATCTATACGTATTTTTTTAATGGCATTTTTCAACTCAGCAGTAGATGTACTGCAGACACTCGTTATTGCACTCGGTGCAGGTCTTGGCATCTGGGGTGCAATCAACCTTCTTGAAGGCTACGGCAACGATAACCCCGGTGCAAAGTCGCAGGGCATGAAGCAGCTTATGGCTGGCGGCGGCGTTGCACTCATCGGCATCACTCTTGTTCCCCTTCTTTCGGGTCTGTTCGGTTAATAAAAAGACGGACAGAATTTGATTGAGTAATATCAAGCGGCTCTCGTGTTTCGGCACGGGAGCCAACCGAAAGGAGTGACTTGAGCTATGGATACGATTATTCAGGCTATTGAGGATTGGTTTCGGGAAATATTAACCGAAGGAATTACAACCAACCTTACAGGCTTGTTCGACCAAGTTAATGAAAAGGTCGGCGAAATAGCAGGACAAGTCGGCTCTACCCCGCAGAATTGGAATACTGCAATATTCAATATGGTTCACAATCTTTCGGAAAACGTAATGGTTCCGATTGCAGGTGTGATTCTCGCTATTGTTATGACCCTCGAACTGATACAGATGATTGTTGACAGAAATAACTTTCATAATGATGTTGACACATTTCAGTTCTTCAAATGGGCATTTAAAACGGCGGGTGCTGTTCTCATAGTGACAAATACTTGGGATATTGTAATGGCGGTATTCGACCTCGGACACGAAATCATAGTGGAATCTGCGGGTGTTGTTATCGGTGATACTTCAATAGATATGACCGATTTCATAACCGATCTCGAAGGTAAACTCGAAGCTATGAGCATAGGCGCTCTTATCGGACTGTGGATGCAGTCAGGTATCGTAAAAATCTGTATGGGCATACTCCAAATCTGTATTTTGGTAGTTGTTTTCGGAAGAATGATAGAAATTTATCTTGTAACTTCCGTTGCTCCCATTCCTATGGCAACAATGATGAATAAAGAAAGCGGACAGATGGGACAGAATTACCTGCGAAATCTGTTTGCACTTGCATTCCAAGCATTTCTTATCATCGTTTGCGTTGCGATTTATGCGGCACTTGTTGAAAACATCACGGTTACTGATGATATTTCCTATGCAATATGGACTTGTATGGGTTACACCGTTCTTCTCTGCTTCAGCCTTTTCAAAACCGGGTCACTTGCAAAATCTATCTTTAACGCTCATTAACGGAAAGGAGAGATTTCGTGGCTTACGTTCCCGTACCCAAAGATTTAAACGCAGTCAAAACAAAGGCAATGTTCAATCTCACAAAGCGACAGCTTATCTGTTTTGGCAGCGGTGCTGTAATCGCTATACCCCTTTTCTTCCTTTTGAAATCATTTCTCAATGTCAGTGCGGCAGCAATCGTAATGATATTAGTTATGGTTCCGTTTGTTCTTCTCGGAATGTATGAAAAGAACGGACAGCCTTTTGAAAAGGTAGTTAAGAATATGGCGGAGGTTTTGTTTATAAAACCGAAACAGCGACCTTATATGACTAACAACTATTATGCCGTTCTCGAAAGGCAGGACAAGTTAGATAAGGAGGTTGAAGCGATTGTCGGCAAACAGAAAAATGACTAAAGAACAGCAGAAACAGATTGATGCTGCTGTTGCAAAAGCAAAAGGCAAAGATAAAAAGCAGATGTCAGCTCAGGACAGTATTCCGTTTCAGCGAATGTTCAAAGACGGCATCTGCCGTGTAACAGATAACTATTACACAAAAACGGTTAAGTTTCTTGATATAAACTATCAGCTTAACAACAATGAGGATAAAAACGCCATCTTCGATTCTTGGTGTGATTTCCTTAACTATTTCGATTCATCGGTTAAATTTCAGCTTTCATTCATCAATCTTACGGGGGCAAAAGAAGTTTATTCCGATAACATTACAATTCCCATTCGTGGAGATATGTTTGACGGTATCGCCGTTGAATATCAGAATTTCCTCCGTGAACAGCTTGCAAAGGGTAACAACGGTATTGTAAAGACAAAATATCTTTCTTTCGGTATCGAAGCTCCGTCAATAAAGCAGGCAAAACCCCGTCTTGAGCGACTTGAAGCAGATATTATCACCAACTTTAAAAAGTTAGGTGTTATCGCTACTCCCGTAAACGGAAGGGAAAGACTTAAAATTATGCACGGTATGTTCCATACCGATGAAAAGATACCCTTCAATTTCTCTTGGGACTGGCTTGCTTCTTCCGGACTTTCCGTAAAAGACTTTATCGCTCCCAGCTCGTTTGAGTTTGCAAACGGCAAAACATTCGGCATCGGCAAGAAAGTCGGTGCCGCTTCATTTCTGCAGATTCTCGCACCTGAAATCAATGACCGAATGCTTGCAGATTTCCTCGATATGGAATCAAATGTTGTGGTATCAATGCACGTTCAGTCGGTTGACCAAGTAAATGCGATTAAGACGGTAAAGAGAAAAATTACCGACCTTCAGAAAATGAAGATTGAAGAACAGAAAAAGGCAGTTCGTGCGGGTTACGATATGGATATTATTCCGTCTGACCTTGCCACATACAACAATGAAGCAACAAAACTGCTTCAGGACTTGCAGAGCCGTAACGAGCGAATGTTTCTTCTTACCTTTATCGTTCTCAATGTTGCCGAAACAAAACAGAAGCTCGATAACAATGTTTTTCAGGCAAGTTCGATTGCTCAAAAATACAACTGTCAGCTTGTAAGGCTTGATTTCCGACAGGAACAGGGTCTTATGAGCAGTTTACCCCTTGCATACAACCAAATAGAAATTCAGCGAGGCTTGACCACATCAAGCGTCGCTATTTTTATACCCTTCACAACGCAGGAACTTTTCCAGACGAGTAAGGAAGCTCTTTATTGCGGTCTTAACGCATTGTCAAACAATCTGATAATGGTTGACCGTAAGCTGCTTAAAAATCCCAACGGTCTTATTCTCGGTACTCCCGGTTCGGGTAAATCTTTCTCGGCAAAGAGAGAGATTTCAAATGTTTTCTTCGTAACAGATGACGACATTATTATATGCGACCCCGAATCCGAGTACGGAGCATTGGTTGAAAGGCTTGACGGTCAGGTTATTAAGATTTCACCCACTTCCGAGGATTTTATAAATCCTATGGACTTGAACCTTAACTATTCTGATGACGAAAACCCGCTGACCCTTAAATCCGATTTCATTCTTTCTCTGTGTGAACTTATTGTTGCAGGCAAAGACGGATTACAGCCTGTTGAAAAAACAATCATTGACCGTTGTGTACGCCGTGTATATACGGAGTATCTTGCTAATCCCGTTCCAGAAAATATGCCCATTCTTGAAGATTTGTATAACGAACTGCGTAAGCAGGAAGAAAAAGAAGCGCAGTATATCGCTACTGCTCTTGAAATCTATGTTACGGGTTCACTCAATGTTTTCAATCACCGCACGAATGTAGATATTCGCAGCCGTGTTGTCAGCTATGACATCAAAGAACTCGGAAAACAGCTCAAAAAAATCGGTATGCTTATCGTTCAGGACCAAGTATGGAATCGTGTTACCGTAAACCGTGAAGCTCACAGAGCTACCCGTTATTACATTGACGAAATGCACCTTCTGCTCAAAGAAGAACAGACGGCTGCATACACGGTTGAAATTTGGAAGCGATTCCGAAAATGGGGCGGCATACCCACGGGCATTACGCAGAACGTCAAAGATTTGCTCTCATCGAGAGAGATTGAAAATATCTTTGAAAACTCCGACTACATATATATGCTCAATCAGGCATCGGGCGACAGACAGATTCTTGCAAAGCAGCTCAATATTTCCCCGCATCAGCTTTCTTATGTAACTCAGTCAGGCGAAGGTGAAGGACTTATCTTCTACGGCAGTACCATATTGCCGTTTACAGACCGTTTCCCGAAAGATACGGAACTGTATTCGATTATGACAACAAAGCCGCAGGAAAAAGCGGACTGATACTTTACTATAAGGAGTTTTTTAAAATGATAAAGGATATTATAAAGACTGATAACGTAATCAGATGCACGATAGGTTTAGAAAGCATAGGTGAAGTCCGAGTGCTTTGGGAAGATGGAGTTGTTTTCTTCTGTGCAAAAGATGTTTGCCGAGCGTTCAACATTCAGGACTACAGGACTTGCGTGAACAAATATTGTAAGAAGGTTCAGCGATTCTATCACATGACAGATGTCGGTATCCGAAAAATGAATTTTGTTAATTTTACTGACACTATGCGAATTTTCGAGCATTCAAACCTTTCCAATGCGGTTGACCTGCTTCTTGAATATGCAACAATTGTCGATGCTTTTAATCAGGCATATAAAAAAGCTGATGAACTCAATAAAGTTGCAGACATTATCGCCAATGATGAAATCGAAAAAGAAAAAGTTGATGACATCAATAATATCGATGATGATTACGATTATTGTTCCGAGTGCGAACATTTTGATGATTGTTATTGTGACGGTGACTGTGACAACTGCGATGAATGCTTCGACTGCGAAAGTGACAGCAACCCGAATAATGTTTGTCATGAGTGCAAAGCAGACTGTGATGAAACCTTCGATACCGATGAAACCGATACAGAAATGTTTAATATTATTGACGTTTTCAATGAAGTAACAGATGCACTCAGTATAATCGAAGAAAAATACGGTGTTCTTGTTGCAGTTGAAGGTATTTACGCCGAATACCCCAATGGCGATAGACACAGAGTTGCTTGACCCGTTAAAGGGGGCATTTTATGAGTAAACGAGTACCAAGACTGCAATTTACCGACGAAGAACTGAAAGCTCCCAAAGTAAAGAAAGCTGCCAAGAAAGCCGATAAAGCGGTAGATAAACTTGAAAAAGCTGAAAAGAAAATCCCCAAAAAGATATTCCACGAAGATGTGGATAAACCCAAACCCTCATCGAAGCTGACAAGCGAAGTCAAAAAAGCTCCGATAAATGTTGCATCTGCGACGGTTCATAAAAAGGTTTCCGAAACGGAAGATGAAAATGTAGGTGTAGAGAGCGTTCACAAGATTGAGCAAGGTGTTGAAGGTGCGGTCAGAACGGGAAACCGAATTGAAAGAAGCCGTAAACTGAAACCGTACCGTGAAACTGCAAGAGCGGAGAAAAAGGCTGACAAAGCCAATGTGGATGCTCTCTTTAAACAGTCACAGGAACAGAATCCGCAGTTTTCATCAAATCCGTATTCGAGATGGCAACAGAAACGGGCAATAAAGAAAGAGTATGCAGCTATGAAAACGGCACATAAGGGTGCGACAGCTTCACACTCTGCATCAGCATCCGCTAAAACTGCTCAAAAAAGCAAGGAAGCGGCAAAGAAAGTAAAAGACTTTGTTGTTAAGCATAAGAAAGGTGTACTTATAGCGGGCGGCGTAGTTCTCGCCGTCCTGCTTATTTTTTCTATGTTTTCATCAGCTACCGTTTTCGTTCAATCAGGTGTAGGCGGAATGGGTCTTACAAGTTATCCGAGTACCGATGAAGCTATGAAACAAGCAGAAGAAAAGTATTCGGCTCTTGAAAACACTCTTAAATACACCATTGATAATTACGAAAGTACACACGGGTATCACGAATATCATTTCACGGTTGATGAAATCTATCACGACCCGTATGTTCTTTTATCGGCTCTCACAGCTTTACATCAAGGTGAATGGACAATCGACCAAGTTCAGGGAGATATTCAGACACTTTTTGATAAACAGTACACCCTTACCGAGCAAGTCATAACCGAAGTCAGATACCGGGAAGAAACACGATACAGAATTGAATGGTATGTAGATGACGAAGGAAATCTCATTCCGCAGATTGTTTCATATACGGTTCAAGTGCCTTACAACTATTACATTTGTTACGTCACTCTGAAAAACAACAACCTTTCACACGTTCCTTCGCAGATTATGTCCGAAGAAAAACTTGAACTGTATTCGGTATATATGGCAACTCTCGGCAACCGTCCCGATCTTTATCCTGATTCCGAATATGTTGACAGATACTACAACACGGAATATGAGGACTATGAAATTCCTGCATCAGCTCTGACCGATGAACGGTTTGCATCTATCATAGCCGAAGCCGAAAAATATCTCGGATATCCGTATGTTTTCGGCGGCAGTTCACCGAGTACATCATTTGACTGTTCAGGTTTCGTATCGTGGGTATATAACCATTGCGGTTGGAGTGTCGGCAGACCGACAGCGCAAGGTCTTTATGACCTTTGCACTCCCGTTTCTTCCGTTAATGTTAAACCCGGCGATTTGGTGTTCTTCAAAAACACTTACGATGCGGGCAGAACCGTTACGCACGTCGGCATTTATGTCGGCAACAATATGATGCTCCATTGCGGAGACCCTATACAGTATGAATCGCTTACAAAATCATATTGGCAGGAACACTTTTATGCTTACGGCAGACTGCCATAAGAAAGGCGGTATTATGAATCCCAAAATCCAAAAACTCAAAGATGAGAAATCAAAAAACAACGAAAAAATTGATAAACTCAAACAGAGAAATTCGGTAATTGATGACGAGATTGAAAAGCTCGAAAACATCGAAATCGTGGGTATGGTAAGAGCAATAAATATCGACATCAGCGAATTACCCGAACTCTTAAAGAGAATAAAAGAAAGGAGTGCTGCGAGTGAAGAAAACTAATCTCAAAGCAATTTTCAGCATTGTAGCCGTTATGCTTGTCATAATGGCATTTTCTATACCCGCTTTTGCTGCTGAAAGCTATTATGCTTCCGATGAAAGCGGTAACACTTCTATTCCTTCTTCCATTGACAGTATTACAATCTCAAAAACTGATGTTGATATCCCCTATACGGGTGATAAGACAAACGAACTTACTCCCAGCGGTAATATGTCACTCATTGACGATTTTTTGCAGATGGGCGGATATATCACATCAGGCAAGGAAGATGAAGAAATCAAGAGCAAACAGTTTTTGACCGTTACAAGTAAAAGCGGTAACACCTTCTACATTGTAATTGACCGTGACGGTGATAAAGAGAACGTGTACTTGCTCAACTTGGTTGATGAAGCCGACCTTATGGCTCTTATCAATGACGGTGAAGTAGAGGTTGCAACTTGTTCCTGCAAGGATAAGTGCAAAGACGGCAAGGTTAATACCGAATGTGAACTCTGCAAGGTAAATCTTGCTCAGTGTGCAGTAACCGAACAGACAACCGAACCGACCACAGAAGATACAACAAGTACCGAAGAAGAACCCGATGAAAATGAATCAAAGGGTAAAGGCGGTATTATTCTTCTTGTAGTTGTCGCACTTGCAGGCGCCGGTTATGCTATCTATCATTTTAAGTTTAAAAACGGCAAGAAAACCAATACTCCCGTTTCAGAACCCGATGTAGATGACGATTTTGACGGCGGTTATGAAGAAGAATACGAAGTTGATGAAGCCGATGACGATGAAACGGAGGCTTGATAATCTTGAAACAGCTCATTATCACTGAAAAGCCTTCTGTTGCTATCAACATCGCAAACGCACTCGGCGTTAAAAACAGAAAAGACGGTTATATCGAAAATGATAAATACATCATTTCTTGGTGTTTAGGTCATCTTGACACTCTCGCAAATGCCGACAGTTATGACGGCAAATATGCAATATGGAGAAAGGAAGATTTACCCATTCTTCCTGCTCCGTGGAGATTGAAGATAGCCGATAAAATCAAATATGACCATTTCAAAATCCTTAAATCCCTTATGTATCGCAAAGATGTAGCCGAAATTATAAACGCCTGCGATGCGGGCCGTGAAGGCGAACTCATATTCAGAAATATGTTTAAACTTTCCGAATGCAGAAAACCCGTAAAAAGACTTTGGATTTCATCAATGGAAGATGAAGCCATTATTGAAGGCTTTAAGCATCTCAAACCTTCAAAGTTTTACGATAATCTGTATTTCGCCGCCGATTGCAGAGCAAAGGCTGACTGGCTTGTAGGCATAAATCTTACCCGATTCTTTTCGGTTATCTATCATCGCACCCTTAATGTCGGCAGAGTGGTAACACCCACTCTTGCCCTCATCATTTCCCGTCAGGCGGAAATTGATGCTTTTGAACCGACACCGTATTACAACATTGAACTTGAAAGCGGTAACTTCAAGGCAAAAACAGATAAAATCGAAAGCAAGGAAGATGCCGAAAAAATCCTTGCAGATTGTAAAAACCATGATTTCGCAACTTGTTACAGAGTTGCTTGTCAGGCAAAGGAAGAAAAAGCACCTTTGCTCTATGACCTTACTTCCCTCCAGAGAGATGCAAACAAGAAACTCGGATATACGGCACAGCAGACTTTGAATATCGTTCAGACACTTTATGAAAAGAAGCTCTGCACTTACCCCCGTACAGATGCCCGATACCTCACAAGCGATATGGAGAAATCCATTCCCGAACTTATCAATGCTTCTGCAATTCTGATTAACAGAACAATATCCGAGTATGACGAGCTGAAGGTTATTAACAACAAGAAAGTAACCGACCATCACGCTATCATCCCCACAAAGAATGTCGCAAATCTTGACCTTGCTTCACTTGATGCAGGTGAGATTAACATTCTCACAATGATTGCAATAAGACTTCTGTGTGCAGTTTCCGAACCTTTCTACTATTTCCTCGAAAAAGCATTTATCCGTTGCGGAGATACGGAATTCACCTTTACTTACCGTAATGTCGAAAGCTACGGATGGAAAACTTTTATTGAAGAAGAAAGCGAAGATTCCGAAGAACCCGAAATGCAGTTTGACATTGAGGAAGGTGACGTTTTTGAAATCAACAATATTGATTTGAAAGAAAACTTCACAAAATCCAAGCCGAATTACACCGAAGATACTTTGCTTTCAGCTATGGAAAACGCAGGAGCAAAAGAAACTCCCGAAGATGCTGAAAGAAAGGGTCTCGGAACTCCCGCAACAAGAGCTGCTATGATTGAAAAACTCATTGCAACGGGATTTGTTCAGCGAAAGAATAACAAAAAGACCGTTTCTCTTGTTCCTACATTTACGGGCAAGTCACTCATCACGGTTCTTCCCGAGCAAATCCAATCTCCGCTTCTTACGGCAGAATGGGAACACAAGCTCAAACTTATCGAAAAGGGCGATATGGAACCCGAAGATTTTATGAGTGAAATCAGCGAAATGATAATTGAAATCATTGATGAGTATGCTCCCGTTCACGATGTCGATGTCTTATTCCCTTCCGGCAGAGAAATTGTCGGCAAATGTCCCCGATGCGGCGGTAATGTTACCGAAGGCAAAAACGGTTTCCATTGTGAAAAGAACGGATGCAAATTCGCTTTTTGGAAAGACAATACTTTCTTGCTGTCGCAGGATATATCAATTTCCAAGAAAATGGCGGTTGATTTGCTTTCCAAAGGATATACGGAAATCAAAAGCGGAAATAAGTCAATAACGCTGACGTTTACTGATAACGGTGAAAAAGTGAGATACAGAGTGAAAAATGAATAAGCCTTTACCAAGACTTACCGAAAAACAAAGAATAAGTGTAAATACTCTCGTTAAAAATGAGTGTTGCAATTATGACGAAGGAAACTGTCTGCTTCTCGATGACGGTGAAACTCATTGCTGTCCTCAGCTGATTACTTATTCGTTATTGTGTCAGTATTTCCGCAGAGCCGTTCTGCCGTTGCGTCCTGATTTGGAAGATGAAATATTAAACCAAAAGCAAAAAGGGTTATGCAAAGATTGCAATAACCCCTTTATAAAAAAGCATCATAATCAGCTCTATTGCATAAGCTGTGCAAGAATCAGAATAAGGCGACAAAAAGCATTGTATATGCAAAGAAAAAGAAACTGAAAAGTGGAAAAAGTAGCACTCGGAAACCCTTATATATCAACGGATTCAGAGTGCGGTAATCAAGGGGTAAAGGTAGTTTGACCTTTACCCCTATTTTTGCGGTACTTTTTCCACTATTCCAAGACAAAGGAGTACAACTTTGAACAAGAAATATACCCCATATCTTATCGGACTCGGGATATTCACTTTATTGTTTGGCATATTCGTTGAACTTGCAGTACATGAAATAAATCCCGAAGATTTTTCAGTTCCGTATTATGCAAGTGTCGAAGCAACTGAAATAACAACAGTTAAACCAACCGAAATAACAACCGTTACCGTACCCGAAACAACCGCAGAGATAACCACCGAAAGAATTAGAGAGAAACCCAAAACCGAAATGTCTTCAAGCCGTTCAGTCAATAAAAAGACAAACGGCAAGAATTTCAGAATAACAGTTTACACTCCGTCAAGTGACGGCGGTAAATGGGGTTATGCAACTTCTACGGGTGCAACATCTGAACATCTCAAAACTTGTGCCGTTGACCCCGATGTAATTCCTCTCGGAAGCATAATCGAAGTGAACGGAATACAGCTCAAAGCCGTTGATACGGGTAGTGAAGTGAACGGAAATGTTGTTGACATCTTTTATGACGGCTCATCAAAAGAAGCTCGAGAGTGGATAAACGAGTTCGGTGAGTATCACGAAGTAACCATTATAGAATAGGAGGAATATTATGGCTGACAATACAAAAGGTGCTTTCAAGAGCGATAAAGAAAAGCTGAAAGAAATTACTGACAGTATCGAAAACGGCATAAAAGAGTTGTTTGCCTCAGATAAATACAAACAGTATTTGCAGACAATGAGCCGTTTCCACAGATACAGTGTAAACAACCAAATGCTTATCTTTATGCAAAAGCCTGATGCTTCCCTTGTTGCAGGATTTAACAAGTGGAAGGATTCATTCGGCAGAAATGTCAAACGTGGCGAAAAAGGCATAAAGATTATTGCGCCCGCACCGTTCAAAAAGAAAATCGAAAAAGATAAACTCGACCCCGACACAAAACTTCCCATGCTCGATGAAAACGGACAGCCGATAAAGGAAGTTGCAGAGGTCAGCACATCAACATTCAAGGTTGTATCTGTTTTTGACGTTTCGCAGACCGAAGGTAAACCCTTGCCCGAACTCTCATCTGATTTAACCGGAAATGTGGAACACTATGATGCTTTTATGGAAGCTATCAAAAGAAGTTCTCCCGTACCTATTGATTTCAAGCCTATTGAAAACGGTGCTGACGGATTTTTCAGTTACGATAATCAGAGTATCACTCTGCGAGAAGGAATGAGCGAAACACAGACGGTCTGTGCTGCAATTCACGAAATGACACACGCAACACTTCACAATTATTCAAGAAGGAATAAGGGTGAAACCGATGTCGAAAGAAAAGACCGTCACACAGAAGAAGTTGAAGCGGAAAGTATCGCCTATGCCGTATGTGCATATTACGGCATTGAAACAAGCGACAACTCATTCGGCTATCTTGCTTCCTGGTCGAGCGATAAAGAGCTGAAAGAACTCAAAGCAAGTCTTGAAACGATAAATAAGACTTCATCAGAACTCATTACCGCAATAGACCGCAATTTCAAAGAGGTCTGCAAAGAACAAGGCATTGATCTTTCTGCCAAAGCAGACCCCATAACGGCACTCGCAACCGATCTTGACCGTTTTGCCTATGACTACGATACATACGATTACAATGACCGTGTAAGTGACCCACAGGGTAACATTAGTGACCTTGTGGGTGATATTTCAAGCGGTAATTGTTCGGGTATCGCCGATTGGCTTCGTGGTATTATCAATGACAATACAGAATACAGCCAAACAGCACAGTCACTTTTGGACAGACTCACTCCGTATGTAAAAGACGAGCCTATTGCCGAACAGCAGGATACGGCAGAAATACCCGGCATTGAAGAAAACTCAATGTCAGAGCTTCCCGACCCGACAATAACGGTTCAGATGATGGAAAACTACGGTTACACCGACAGCAATATGCTCCCGCTTTCAAAAGACAGAGCAAGAGAACTGATGGACAGAGATGTGACGATTTACTGTCTGCATACCGATAATACCGAAGCAATGGTTGTAAGCGAAAACGATATAATTGACCATTACGGTATTTTTGGCATTGAGGTTTCTGACTGGGAACGAATAAAAGCTGATGTTCCTGCCCGTGATATTGAAAAGAGATTTAACGAAAATCCCAACAATGCCATTCTCATCTATCAGATTCCGAATGATGACCCGAAAAATCTTATGTTTATGAGATATGACAGCCTTTCCGAAGCACCGAGCCGTGATGATTATGAACCTATCTATACGGCAACAATCGAGCCGAAAGAAACGGTATCAGCTACACTTGAAGCGGCATATCAGAAATATAACGTTGACAGACCGCTTGATTTTACGGGTCACAGTTTATCGGTAAGCGACATCCTTGCCATAAAACAGAACGGTGAGGTATCATATCATTACTGCGATAGCTTTGGTTTCAGAGAGCTTCCCGATTTCAACAAAAGCAACTATCTTAAAAATGCTGAAATATCAACCGAAGATGATTACGGAATGATTGACGGCATATTGAATAACGGTGATAAAAAGCCGACAGTTGCAGAGCTTGAAGCACAGGTCAAAGCCGGCAAGAGTATTTCACTCTCAGACCTTGCTAATGCTGTAAATGATGAAAAAACGGAACACAAACCGATAGCTGAAAAGCTAAAGCAGAAAACACCTGAACAGAAAAGGCAAAGAACAGCACCAAAGAAAAAGACAGAAAGGGGCATTTAGTATGACCGCAGTAACCTATGATGAGCAGCAGCTCATCGCAATCCACAATGCAGGAACAAGAACGGACACAATCTCCGCACTCAAAGAAATGAGAGAATACATTTCTGCGGAAGAAACAGAACTCAAAGCTATTACCGATTCGGCAATTTCCCGTCTTGAAGAAATGACCGATGAAGAATATGCACAGCTCGACCTGATACCCGATTTATTTGATTAAGACAAAGGAGAAATGAATTATGAAAAACAACCTTAAGAAAGCAATCGCCCTCATTTTAAGCATCGTCACCGTGTTTACGGTATGTGCAACAACCGCATTTGCAACGGAAGAAGATATTTCTTTCCGTATGACCAACCGCTATATGACCATCTATTACGGATACTCCGATGAACTTACCATTTATACAAATTCAGATGATGTATATTTCACTTCGTCGAATGAGAAAGTCGCAACCGTTGACGAAAACGGTGTGGTAACGTCAAAAGGTATCGGTGAGTGTGTTATAACCGCAGGCGTCGAAGGAACTGACCTTAAAGAAGAATGTACGGTAAAGGTAGAGCTTTTATGGTGGAAGTTTTTCGATAATCTCATAGCCTTTATCCGAAATCTTCTTATGGATTTATCCATAGTATCATAACAAAGTCGGGGGTGTTCTTCTGAACACTCCCGTCATTTATTTTTAGGAGGTAAAAATATGGAAAATGAAAATATATCAAAAGTCCAGCAAATTGCTCTCCTTGCAGAAGAAACAGAAAGAAATCTGACCCGTTCAAGACAGAGTTGGACTTTGTTCCTTCATACTGCCGCACGGCTCTATAAATATCCGTTTAATGAACAATTGCTTATTTTCGCTCAACGGCCCGAAGCGACAGCTTGCGCCGATTATGATATATGGAATAAGCAGATGAACAGATATATCCGCAGAGGTTCAAAAGGTATTGCACTCATTGATACTGATACAGAACCGAGAACACTTAAATATGTTTTTGATGTTTCCGATACGGGTAAAACGGAACGCTCAAAGACTCCGTTTTTATGGGAATACAGAGATGAACATGAAAACACGGTTACATCAGCTCTTGAAAGCAAATATGACGTTTCCGCTAAAAACGGTATTGCAAATCAGCTTGAAAGTATAGCTGCACAGCTTGTTGATGAATATTGGGGAAACTTCAAACGGGATATTTTTGACATCGTTGACGATTCGTTCCTTGAGGGTTATGATGAAGATAACATCGGTATGGCATTCCGAAATGCGGCGGTTGTCAGCACAACATATACTCTCCTGACCCGTTGCGGAATAAATGCTGATGAATATTTTGAAGATGAAGATTTTTTAAGTATCTTCGATTTCAACACTTCCGATACTGTTAATTTCCTTGCAACTGCGGTCAGCGAAACAAGTGAGCAGGTGTTAAGGCAGATAGAAATATCGGTTAAAAATTATGAACGTGAAAGGAGCAAGAACAATGAGCAACATCACTTACAGTCAGAACGGAGATTATCTGATTCCGAACTTAACTCTCGTTCAGACCGAGAAGAAACCCCTCGGGAAATACGGCAGAATGAGGAAGGAATATCTCAAGAATCACCGTCCGGCTCTTTGGAACAGAATGGTATTGAGGGACACTCTTTACAGCCATCTGTTGGAGATAGACGAAGCAGCGAACAATCGCTTGGAACAGATGATGCCCGAACTGATGAAATCATCGGGAGTGACGGAAGAACTGAAAGCGAGCGACCCGATGAAATGGGTCGGTCTGATGAACAATCTTCAGGCTCAGGCAGAGGAGATAATTCTGACGGAACTGATTTACAGTTAAGCAATCACGATTTCGATGCCCGATGGAACGGTATCGAATATTTTCACCAAAATAAAGAAAAAAACGAGCTGATTAAAACATTTTTGGCTCCGCATAAAGAAGAAATCGCTATGTTCTATGAAAGTCATTCTGACAGAGATGAACGTAGCGATTTTATTATGTCTTTCTTTAACTCAACACCGTATGAAATGACACTCTCCAACGGTGTAAATGCAGGATTTGAAGCCTATTCCGATGCCATCAGGTTATGGCGTAATGACGGAACAGAACTCCGTGAAGCGTGGCAAAAATGGTTTCAGATTGAACGAAGTGTTTTCGGACTTATGCTTATGGAGGAATGGACAGAGCCGCAGGCTTCGCTTTTGTCCGATGCCGAAAAACAAATGGAACTTATCGGTACAGCAGTGAAAAATGAAGCTCCTTTGTATCTGCCGCAATCTGCTGTTGATTATGTACTTTGCGGCGGAAGCGATTTCAGCGAAGGTAAAATGCGTATTTACAGACAGTTTACCGAAAGTCTTTCAAAGGAAGAAAATATAAAATTCCTAAAAAACGAATACGGTACGGGCGGACATTCGGATGCTATCCCTGCAAGTGGATTTTGGGAAGGTCACGATGCAAAAGGCATTGAAATATCCGACCATTACAGTGTTCCACAGAGAAGAGTTTTATTAACGTGGAATTATATCGAAAGCCGTCTTTCAGAACTGATAAAAGCTGACAGATACTTAAATTCCAAAGAAACAGAAATGTATCCGCAGTGGCTTGAGAACAGATTATTAAAAGAAGCTGAATGGAAAAGAGAACGTGAAATAAGTGATATTCTTCGTAATTCCGCAAATGAAAAGGAACCCACCAAAGAATACCGATATGAATATAGCATCGGTGATACCGTAAAACTCGGTACAGATGAATACACTATTCTTTCACTTGAAGAACCCGTTGTTCTCAGTAACATTCAATTTCCTTTGTTCACCGAAGAATTTTCAAAAGATGAATTTGAGAAAAAAGTTAAGGAAAACCCTGCGAACAATCATTTGAGAGTAGAAGTTGAGGTTGAAAGACCTGCGGTTAATACGGAAACTGAAACGGATATTGATGACAGCAACAAACCCGATTTCTTACTTCAATATGAGCAAGTGAAAAATGATAACCCCGACAGTATAGTTCTTATGCACGTCGGCGGCTTTTATTATGCCTTTGGCAAAGATGCTGAAACTGTTGCAAAGCACACAAACTATACCGCAGTAGAAAAGAATATCTACGGTAATGTTTTCACACCTTGTTGTCAGGTGCTTGATTTCAACCTCAGCTATGTAACAAAAAGCCTTGTTGAAAACAACATTGAAACTGTTGTTATGGCATTGGATAAGGGCGTTATGGACAGATATCCTCATGTTGATGAAACAAGGAATCCGGAAAAAGTTATATTGTCTTTTGTTCAACCGGAAACGAAAGAAACAGAGGTGTTATATAAAGTTCTTTCCGCTCTGAAAATTGACGATATTGACCTTGCTTATAAAGATAACATTCTTATAGCCGATGACGGAGATAACGTTTGGAAAGGTCAGGAGTTTTATGAGTTCCTTGTTGATGAAGCTATTGTTTTTGAAGATGACGGTTCAGCACTCGGAATAAGTGATGATCTTCTTGGTGAGTTCGGCAAACTTGCTGAACAAAACGGTATATCTCTCCCCGAAAGAGAAACACCCGTTAATGAAAAGCCTGCGGTTACTGTAAATTCCCGAAACAGCATTATCGCTGATGAATATAACGGTCTGAAAGAACATAATCCCGACAGTATCGTTCTATATCAGGTCGGAGATTTCTTTGAAATGTTCGGTGAAGATGCGATAAAAGTATCAAAACAGCTTGATTTGGTATTAACAAGCAGAGAGTTTCCGAATATCGGCAGAGTTGAAATGTGCGGATTCCCAAGACACAGACTTGAAGCATACCTCGAAAAAATCCGTGAAGAAAACAATGTAGTAATTTCTGCTGTTCCCAACGGTAAAACCGAAAGGGAAACATTTCAGATGCTTCGTATCGGTGATAACAGCGAACTGGAAAAGGCAAAAGATTTGATAAACAAGTTTTGTCTTGAGGAATACGGCGAGGATGCCGATTTCAGCGATATGAAAAACATTGATATCGCATATACCACCTTAACCGATGCAGAAATTCCCGTTCAGGTTTCCGTAAATCTCGTGGATTTCAGAATTGACCGATTTATCGACAATAATCATTATGACAGCCGAAGCTATGACAGTCTTGAAGCGTTGATTAACGGTGAGCTTTACAGTTTGGATTTCGATGATTTGGTGTATATTCCCGATGAGGCACTTGAATCACAAACGTTTGGTAAAACGAAAATTGATGATTTTGCCGATGTTGACCCGTCTGCCATTCGTGAAAACCTTGCAGAACACGGCATTGTAAACGGTGAAGTGGTTGACCCCGAAGCATTGGGAAATTCTCCGTTCATTCAGCAAGTGATGAATGATACAGAGCCTTCAGGCAGATTTGAAGTCCGTCAGCTCTCTGTTCCCTTTGAAGGTGAGAAATATGCCGTCTATGACAATGAAACAGACGATTTCTATGTGACGGAAGATAATCTCACACATTGGTTCGATACTGAAGAAGAAGCACTTGCAGATTTGGAAGAAATCAAAAGGATAGTTTATGGCACAAATACCGTAGCTGAAAAAATCAGAGAACTCGAAATTCCTTACAATGTCGGAGATGTTATTTATCTTGAAAATGACACACCCTATGTCATTGAAGATATAGGCAGTCACGATGTTCGCATAAGAGATACAACACTTCTCTATCCCATCAGCCGTGTCGAAAACAGAGCGAATTTTCTGAAACTGCTTGACCGGTATCCGCAGGAAGAACATTCAAAGTTTACTACAAAAACCGTTGAAGAATTCAAAGCGGAAGATTACGGACTCCCTTACGATATTACAATTCAGACTATTCGCACCGATGAACCCGAATTATCAAAGCCTGAAAATTTTCACATAACAGACTATAACCTCGGTATCGGCGGTGCAAAGGAAAAGTTCAAAAACAATATCATTGCGATAAATCTTCTGAAAGAACTTGAATCTGAAGGAAGAAATGCAACTCCCGAAGAACAAGAGATATTATCCCGTTATGTCGGTTGGGGCGGTCTTGCAGATGCTTTTGATGATACCAATGAAAAATGGGGCGATGAATACAGAGAACTTTATGTTACTCTTTCACCCGATGAATACAGGGCAGCAAAATCATCTGTTCTTGATGCTCACTATACAAGTCCGACAATCATAAATGCTATGTATGAAGCAATCGGCAATATGGGATTTACAGAAGGTAACATTCTTGAGCCGTCAATGGGTATCGGTAATTTCTTCGGTATGCTCCCCGATGAAATGTCAACGTCAAGGCTCTACGGTGTTGAAATTGACAGTATTTCAGGCAGAATAGCAAAACAGCTTTATCCCAATGCCGATATAACCATATCGGGATTTGAAAAAACAAGTCGCAGAGATTTCTATGATATTGCAATAGGTAACGTTCCTTTCGGTCAGACAAAAGTAAATGATAGAGAATATAACAAACTCGGTTTTTCTATTCATAACTATTTCTTTGCGAAAGCTCTTGACCAAGTTCGTCCAGGCGGAATTGTAGCATTTGTAACATCACATCACACGATGGATGCGAAAACACCCGAAGTCCGTAAATATCTTGCTCAAAGAGCCGATTTGCTCGGCGCTGTCCGTTTGCCGAATAATGCTTTCAAAGCTAATGCGGGAACAGATGTTGTATCGGATATTATCTTCTTGCAGAAAAGAGAAGAACCGATGGAAATTGAACCCGATTGGGTTCATCTCGGAATGAGTGAAAACGGATTCCCGATTAACTCATATTTCACCGAACATCCCGAAATGATTTTAGGCGAACAATCATCGAAAAGTACACAGTACGGAGTAGATGCCTTTACCGTAAAACCCATTGAGGGTGCAGATTTGGGTGAGCTTCTTCACGAAGCGATGAAGAATATTCAAGGCTCATACAAAGCTGCCGAACTTCCCACACTCGAAGAAAACACGGAAGTTTCAAAGGTATCAATAACTGCTGACCCGAATGTTAAAAACTATTCTTATGCAGTTGTTGACGGTGATGTTTATTACCGTCAGAACAGTATTATGGTAAAAACCGAAGTCAATGCAACCGCCAAAGAACGCATAAAAGGTATGGTTGGTTTGCGTGACTGTGTAAATGAACTGATTGATTTACAGTTGGATGAGCTGACTACCGACAGCGAAATCAGCGAGAAACAAGCAGAACTCAATACTCTGTATGATAACTTTACGAAGAAATACGGTTTAATCAACGATAAAGTAAATAAAAGTGCTTTTTCAAACGATTCGTCATATTATCTTCTCTGCTCTCTTGAGGTTCTTGATGAAGAAAAGAAACTCAAAAGAAAAGCTGATATGTTTACCAAACGAACAATCAAACAACATTCTTCCGTAACGAAGGTTGATACCGCAGTTGAAGCTCTTGCCGTTTCAATCGGTGAACGAGCCTGCGTTGACCTCGGATTTATGGCTTCACTTATGGGTGAAGGAGCAACACCGCAGAAAATCGTTGAAGATTTGCAAGGCATTATTTTCAAAGACCCGAGAACGGGTCCTTTTGATTTGGAAAGTAATCCCGACAGAAGTTATATCGGTTGGCAGACAGCCGATGAATACCTTTCGGGTAATGTCGGAGAGAAACTTGTCTATGCAGAGTATGAAGCCGAAAAAAATCCGTTTTTCAATGTAAATGTTGAAGCTCTGGCAAAGGCTCAGCCGAAGGAACTTGATGCAAGTGAAATCGAAGTAAGGCTCGGTGCAACTTGGATAGACAAAGAGATTATCGAGCAGTTTATGTTTGAAACTTTCAAAACACCGAATTATGCACAGTTCAATATGAAAGTGAAATATTCGGAATATACCGCTGAATGGAGAATTGAAAACAAATCATTCATTTCAGGAAGTGACGTCAATGCTCACGTTACATACGGTACAACAAGAAAAAGTGCTTATGAAATTCTCGAAGATTCACTTAATCTCCGTGACGTAAGAGTTTACGACACCGTTATAGAAAACGGTAAGGAAAAAAGAGTTCTCAATTCAAAAGAAACAACTCTTGCACAGCAAAAACAACAGGTCATAAAAGACGAGTTCAGAGATTGGATATTCCGTGATCCCGAAAGACGTAACTATCTTGTTGAAAAATACAATGTATTGTTCAACTCTACAAAGCCGAGAGAATATGACGGAAGTCATATAGTTTTTTCGGGTATGAACCCCGAAATAAAGCTGCGTGAACATCAGCTCAATGCGGTGGCTCACATTCTCTACGGCGGTAACACTCTGCTTGCTCACGAAGTCGGCGCAGGTAAAACATTTGAAATGGTAGCGGCGGCCATGGAGAGCAAAAGGCTCGGTCTTTGCCGAAAACCGTTGTTTGCTGTTCCCAATCATCTTACCGAACAATGGGCATCGGAGTTTCTTCGCCTTTATCCTTCTGCAAATATTCTTGTTACTACAAAGAAAGACTTTCAGCCTGAAAACAGAAAGAAATTCTGTGCGAGAATTGCTACTGGCGATTACGATGCTATTATTATCGGTCATTCACAGTTTGAGAAGATACCCGTTTCGCTCGAAAGACAAGAACGGCTCATACAACAGCAGATTGATGAAATAACCGAGAATATCGCTATGATGAAATATGACAGAGGCGAAAAGTTTACTGTTAAACAGCTTGAAAAGACACGCAGAAGTCTTGAAGCCAAACTTGAAAAATTGCAGTCAACAGAACGAAAAGATGATGTTGTAAACTTCGAGCAGCTCGGTGTTGACCGTCTGTATGTTGACGAAGCTCACAATTACAAGAACCTGTTTCTTTATACGAAGATGAGAAACGTTGCAGGTCTTTCCACATCAGAAGCACAGAAATCTTCCGATATGTTTATGAAGTGCCGTTATCTTGATGAAGTCACGGGCAATAAAGGTGTTGTTTTCGCTACGGGAACTCCCGTTTCAAACTCAATGACAGAACTTTATACAATGATGCGTTATCTTCAATACGATATGCTTCAGAAAAAGAATCTGACCCACTTTGATGCTTGGGCATCAAACTTCGGCGAAACAACAACGGCTATTGAACTTGCACCCGAAGGCACGGGATACAGAGCAAGAACCCGTTTTGCAAAATTCTTTAATCTGCCCGAACTTATGAATATGTTTAAGGAAGCGGCAGATATAAAAACGGCAGATACTTTAAATCTGCCGAGACCCGAAGCTGAATATCACAATGTTGTTGCTCATCCGACAGAAACACAAAAAGGCTTGGTTAGTGAATTATCCGAAAGAGCTGCCGCCGTTCATTTAGGTAGTGTTGACCCTTCGGAAGATAATATGCTGAAAATAACTTCTGACGGCAGAAAGCTCGGTCTTGACCAAAGAATAATCAATCCCGATTTCGCTGATGAAGAAGGTACAAAGGTTAATCTTTGTGTTGATAACATTGTCAGAATTTATGAAGAAGGAAATGCGGATAAACTGACACAGCTTGTGTTCTGTGATATATCCACTCCGAAAACCAAAACAGCGGCGAAAGCTGAACCGACACTTACAAATCTTGACCCTATCCCCGAAAAGTCTTTTACGGTTTATGAAGATATACGGGATAAGCTGATTGCAAGTGGTGTTAAACCTGAAGAAATCGCTTTTATTCACGATGCAAATACGGAAGAAAAGAAGAAAGATTTATTTGGAAAAGTGCGTTCCGGTAAAGTCCGTGTTCTTATGGGCAGTACATCAAAAATGGGTGCAGGTACCAACGTGCAAGACAGACTGATTGCACTTCACGATTTGGATGCACCGTGGCGTCCGGGTGATCTGGAACAGCGAAGCGGCAGAATTGTCCGACAAGGTAATCAGAATGAAAAAGTACATATTTACCGATATGTTACCGAGTCAACATTCGATGCTTACCTTTGGCAGACACTTGAACAAAAGCAGAAGTTCATATCACAGATTATGACTTCAAAATCTCCCGTGCGTTCCTGCGAAGATGTTGACGAAACTACTCTTTCCTTTGCAGAAATCAAAGCTCTTTGTGCGGGTGATGAACGCATTAAGGAGAAAATGGATTTGGATGTCGATGTGGCAAAGCTGAAACTTATGAAAGCGAGCCATCAAAATCAGCAATTCCGACTTGAAGATAATATTCTCAAAAACTTTCCGCAACAAATAAAGCAATACGAAGAATACATTAACGGATTCCAAGCCGATATTCAGACTGCAAAAGACAACTCGCATCCGCCCGAAGGATTTGCCGGAATGACCGTTCGGGGTGATTTCTTAACCGACAAAGAAAATGCGGGTGCAGCTCTCATTGATGCAATGAAAGATGTGAAAATCTTTATGGAAACACCGATAGGTTCTTACAGAGGTTTTGATATGTCATTGTCGGTAGAAGATTTCGGTAAAAAGTATGTTCTAACCCTCAAAGGCAAAATGTCCCACAAAGTAGAACTCGGCAAAGATCCGAGAGGTAATCTTATTCGTATTGATAATGTGCTTGATTCCATAACAAAGAGATTGAACGATACTCAATTAAGGCTTGATAATGTTAAAACTCAGATGGAAAATGCGAAAGCCGAACTCGGTAAACCTTTCCCGCAAGAGGAAGAACTGAAAATCAAGTCTGCAAGACTTACAGAGCTGAATATCGCTCTAAATATGGATAAGCCTGAAGCTCCGTCAGCGGAAAATGCTATTGCCAAAAGCAGCAGACCGTCAATTATGGATAAGTTGCAGATGGCAAGTGCAAAAAGCAAAACAACTATCCCAAAAACAACAGAAAAAAAGAAAACGGAGGAAGTTTTATAAATGGATTTATCAATCAGACCAATAAAACCCGAAGAAATACCGTTTTCATATACGCAGTCGCAGAATGACTATGTAGAAAGCGGTTGTATCGGTTTTCTCCGTGGGGATTTTGACACAAGCGGCAAAGGCTTTTACACCACTTGGGAAGATAAAGTAAAGTTTTTAAAAACTGATGAATTCAAAAGAGAATTTGATGATGTTATCAATTCTTTGCGATTCGGTTATGGAGAGCTTCTGAAAGACAGAAGCTCTCTTTCTGCTTATTGTCAAAACAATCCCGATGGAGTTATCGAAGGTAACTATACCAAAGAATACGGTTTCAGAGTTGATACCGATGAACATAGCTACATTTTGAGATGCAATCCCACCAAAGGCGATTACAACTTTTATGTTTACGCTTATGACCGTGAAACGTTTGAAAAACATCTTAATGAAATAGGAGGTAAAGATATGGGTACAGAAGAACTGAAAAGCACTCTGTATGATATGATGCACGCAGAACAGCAGAATTACAGAGAATGGCTTATGAAACAGCAACCCGAAGAAATTTTAAGTCACACTTACGAATTTACTGTTCGTGAGGATATTCTTGTTGCACTTGAAGAAGTCGAGCTTTCAGATGAGCTTATGAAAGCATTGATGGATTCACCTTCACCGTTGCAGGAAGTTTATGAAATGTTTGCAGACAAAGAAACAGATTATATGCAGACTTTAAGAGATACGATAACGGAAACGGCGGAGCATAATTTTGAAAAGCAAACAGAGAACACATTAACTGTTCTCGTTGTTGCACCGGGAGAAAAGCCGAAAGTTGAAACTATTGATTGTGGACTTGAAAGTTTACAACAGCAGGTTGGCGGATATATCGAAGCGGTTTATCCGTTTGAAGAACCCGTAGGACTTGTTTGTAACGAAGAAGGTAAAATAAATGGTATGCAGTTAAACCGTGCTTTGCGTGATGATGAGAACGGCATTTACGATATTGTTTCGGGAACATTTCTTGTTGTAGGACTCGGTGAAGAAGATTTCTGCTCCCTTACTCCCGAACAGATTGAGAAGTATTCGGAACATTTTGCAGAACCCGAAATGTTTTTTATGCTTGACGGTGAAATTCAGGCTATTCCGTATAACGATCCGAGTAAATTTCCGCTTTATGAAAAACCTTTTGCAGAAGCAAGAGATAGAGAAGAAATTTCAGCATATAGGCTTTCTTCAAGAGCAGACAATATGTGCAAAACTGCTATTGAAGGCGCTATCAACGATAACTATTCAGATTGCAGACTTGACCCCGAAGGAGCAAAAAAAGTTGTTGAAAATTTCGGCATTGACCGTGTGAAGAAAATTCTTGCTCTTACTTGTATCGTAAAAGATTATGACGGCAGAATATCGCCTGAAAATAAGGCTTGGGCAAAAACAGTTCGTCCGAATGATGATAAAGAAAAGATTGATTTATCTCTCGTTGTTGATGGTGTTAATCCCGGTCTTACAGATATTTTTGTCAGGCAGATTAAGAAAATCGAAGGTGAACGTAAACCGTCTGTTTTGAAAAAACTTGAATCTGCAAAAGATAATATATCACCTGCTTCTACCGCTACGAAGAAGAAAGATCAGGTGTTATAAATGAGAAAGCGTAATAGAGATAACGCAATTTTGTTTTGGGTTTCCAATGAAGAAAAAGAAGCTATCAAAAAGAAAATGGAGTTGTACGGTTCTCAGAATATGAGTGCTTATATTCGCAAAATGGCTATTGACGGGTATGTTATAAACTTTGATATACCCGAGCTGAAAGAAACAACTAGATTACTTCGTTATACAAGCAACAACATAAATCAGATTGCTATAAAAGTAAACGCAACCGGAGTGGTGTTTCAAAATGAGATTAAGGAAATTCAAGAAAATCAAGCTCAGCTTTGGTGTATGCTCGATAAGATAATTGCAAGATTTTCAAAGATAAAATGACATCCTTGCAAAAATCATCTTTCATATACAGCGAAAGATTTTTAAGAATTACAAAATGAGCAAAGAATAACTTAAAATATTTTACTGGGATGAATGAGATGCTTTTAGAACAACAAATTCCTGTT